>JAHFGO010000085.1 GCA_023247385.1 Candidatus Omnitrophota bacterium
TTTTGTTTTTCTATTGTCGTACCGGTATTGAGCCCAACTCACCCTGAAGTCCAAAAGCGCTATCTCTATAAAGTCCTCTTCCATATCCTCGCATAACTCAGTAAGTTTCCAATCGAAGACCTTACGTCTATTTCCTTTCAATGTTTTATCAACATCGATATCTTTTAAAACGGTTAAAAGCACGAAATCCTTAAGGAATGATGGCTGGGGAATGCCTTGACGAACCGGGTCCCTGCCCAGGAATAGCCCTATCTCTGTCCTTATTTTATTCAGGTTGTTTTCGGATGTTAAGAAATTTTCTATTCTTTCATCAACCTCTACCCTTAGACGCGCAACATCCTCTTCTGTAAGCGGCTTACCCCTTGCTTCTTGAACGAGCCTGATCGCCATATCATGTATGTATGGGATGCCGGTTTTTATAAATTTATCTACTTCGGATATATCTTTAAATACTGGGTTTTGTTTTAATTCCTCCTTGGTTCTAAATATAAGATGGCCTTCTATCTCCTCGAAGAGCTTGTCTAAAACTTCTTCCCGCGTTACGGCAGGGCCCTTCTCTTCTATAAAGCGCCTCACAGACTCTATTACAGCAGTGTAGAAACGGTCTTCGGGTGTGACCGGGTTGGTGGCCGGATTGGATTCGAATTTATATACTTTCTCATTTATTCCATTTAATTCTTCCGATTTCTCAACGTAGATCTTCATAATTGGTATGAGCTCCTCTCCGGCATTCCCAGCTAATTGGCTGAGCGCCTCAAGCCACTCCGATAACATCTCCGATTTCGCTCTTTGGTCAAATAATCCTTTGGCGATTTTGTTAAGGATGTCGGTGAGCTCTGCATTTCCCTTGCTATATCTTTTAATTTCATCGAGCCTTCTTCTAATCTCTTTTTCAAGCCTTGCTACCTCTTCTTCCAAATCCATATATCCTTCGCCAAGCATGCCCGCCCTTTTGTCATCAACCTCATCGATCTTACGTCGAATATACTCGTATCGCTCTTGGGGGGTTTTGACTGCTTTCCCGGCTGGTTTTTTAACTTGTTCCACAGCATTTCTGCGGCCGAGAAATATCTCGAAGGCTTCCGGTGTAATCTCTGCCGCAACATAGCCGCTTTCTTTCATTGCCAGTATATTTGTTCTCAAAACCTCTGCATCGTATCGCGCCTTTCTATCATCGTTTTGCAAAAACTCAGTATCGAGCGGAATGCCTTGCTCATCTAAAATTTCCGCCTGTTCGCCGAAATCCGAATTAAATTCTTTGAACCGGGCAGGCGTAATATCACGAGAGTCAAGGCCCATTTGGTTCAGCAGGATGATATTTCTATTTAACGTTGCGTCAGCGTATTGCAAAAGACTTGCTCTAACCGGGACGTTCAGATTTTCCAAGAGGTATATGCGGCGACTGAAACGATAAGGGTCGGCCAAGATTCTTTTATCTTGTGTTGCCAGGTGCTCCTCTGGCGCTTTTCGCAGAGGCTCTGTAAGTCTTTTTAATGGCCCTATAATCTCGCCTTGTTCGGGAGAGAGAATACGGTTAATTGCGGTGGTGATATCGCTGTCTTTAATATCTATAAATTCAGCGTTTTCCTTGCGAATCATGGCCGCAATCGGTCTTAGCCCTTCCGGATTTAATTTATCAAGCACATCCCTGAAATCTACGACCGTATTAAGCTTTATGCCAGAGGAGTTAAACAAATCCTCAATAATTGAATTTCCCTTAGCGCTTTCTAAATTTCGTGGGTGTGTGGTTATGTATAGAAGCGCGAGGAAATTGGCGGCGATCTCTACAGCATTTCGATTGTCTGTTTGGCGCGATATTATATAGCGGAATACTTCGCGCGGCAGGCCAAAAAGCAGAACCTCTTCTTTTAATGCGCCTTTGACATAGGCATTCGGGCTTACGTGTATGGAGCCATCTTCTTTATTGAACCTAAAGAGAGTTCCGTCTGGATGGGGTTCTTTATCAAGCACAACTGGCGGCGGTGCAATATTGGCGTAGAACTTGCCTATGAGCTCTGCCACATTTCTCTCTGCCTCAGCAGTGGTGCCTTCGCCTATCTCCTTCTTCTCCGTTATCCCTGCGGCTGATGCTCTGCGCAATTGCTGCGCCGCGATGCTAGGCTGGGGCGGCCGTTCGAAAGGTATAACCCCGGCCCTCTCCCGCTCTTTCTTTTCAAGCCTCTCCAGCCTCCGCTTTATCTTATCCAATTCGGAGGGTGCCTCTATCTCCTTGGAGACGTCAATGCCCAAATAGTTAAAGGCAAGGTCCAGCAGAAACTTCTCAAAGGTCTCGGGCTTCATCGGGTTGTGGTCATTGGGAAGTTTCCCAGTTGTTTCCTGATAATAGGACCTGTAATTGGACGCCCAGGTATCAATGACTGATTTTATCTGTTGTGCGGTGCGTTCAGGATTACTTCTTCTCCTCTTTTTGAACGCCGTAATAGCTTTCTCGTCGTTCTCCTCGCCGGTTACAGAAAGTAACAACGAAGAGGTGAATGCCTCCCCGAGCCTTGCGGCCAGCTCTGTCAATCTGTCTTTATAGTCAGGCGAACCTTTATCTAAACCGCTTACCCCTTCAAAATATGCGGCTGTGGCAAGATAGTATTGGCCGCTCTTCAGCAGGCCTTCGTATGGCTCTCTCTTATTGGTTAGAATAGCAACGTATGGACGTTCGCCTTTAGATGCGTCGAACTTAGGCAGTATCACAAGATATGAGGTCTCTTTCTGTCTCAAAAGCTGCGTCAGCCCTTTTGTATGGTATCCGCCTGTGATCAGGGCTGCGAAAGATTGGTTCTCGTCATTCATCCGCTTGATGGTATTGCCAAGTATGGCGGCGTTTCTATCTTCGGCTGTCTTATAGAATTTTAACGCCTGAGGTATAGATTCGAATATCTTGGTCAGGTCATAACCTGATTCTATCGGGATGTCGTATTTTAAAGACATATCCTTGATGAACCTTGCTATTGTCTCGGCATCATAGTCTTTCAGGCCGTTAATTAAGTATTCGAAGTTGCCATTGGTGAGCTTCATCTCGAACAGGTATTTTACTAATCCTATCAGGCGCGATATTTGGTAGAGCCTTCTCTGTTCATCGCTGGTGAAGAGTTTCTCTTTTATGGCATCCTCAAAGGCCCCTGCCTCCTCGAATATCTCTAATAAATCTATGGATTCGTAGAGTGTTATATATTCTGTGTAGGCTATCAGGTTTTTGTATTGGGACGGTTCTATATTGGCTTTCTGGGCAAGGCCCTGTAGGAAGATATAGTATTCGCCCTGGGAGATCTTATTCTGTTTAAATGAGAGGCTTTTTAATACAAGATTCTCCAGTTCGCTCTTTGGCAGGCATTTACTTAAAACATCTATTAAAGCGTCTCTTTCCTTATTGGCTGATTCAAAATTTATGGATTTCTCTAAGGAGAGGGATTCTACGAGCTTTGATAGGTTGGAGTATCTCTTGTAATCCAAGCCCAGTTTTACTGCAAGGTCTTTTACGAATAGCCATCTGGCTGTGAATGTGATTTGGCCGTCTTGATGCAGAACTGAGTTCGATTCTATCTTTTTTATGTCATCTGTGTATATCTTGTCCTGCAGGCCCTTCAACGTGTTGGTTAGATTTGTTATATCGTTCTTACTGGCGTTATTTATCTCATACAGCCTCTTGAACTCTTCGACATTCTGGTTATATAGGTCTTTGTCCTCGATGCCGTATAATGCGATATCCTTATTACTCGTTATGGAGAAGAGCTCGCCTGCCGACATCCTGCCTTTCTCTACAAGGCGGTGCGCTACTTTTTTGCGGACCTTCTCGTCTGGGAAAGTCTTTAAGAATGACGTATCTATGTAGCCGGTTGAGCCTTCTATTGCTACTACCCTTAAATCGTAATTGGTTACTAATGAATCGAGGATCGATCCGATGGATTCCTGGGCGCCTATTGAAGCATGCGCATCCTGGATATTTATTATCGTCTTACCAGACCCCACTCCCGGTGTGGAACTTGTATAGACCTCTTTGGTCAGGGCGATATCTTTTGGAATTGTGATGTTACTATTTACATTAACGGCTGGCTTACCAGTTGTAGAAAGGTTCCCATTATATCCCTTGGACCAGATAGGAGTTCCGCCCTGTGCCCAGACGATGTCCTGGTGGATAAAGCATATAACAACAAGAAGAGCTATTGTCCGGAGCCACTTCTTATTCCTAGGGCTCTGCCAGTCCATTATAAGAGACCTGGCTCCGCCTGCCCCGAGCGAAGTCGAGGGGAGCTCTTCTCTCGTGGATTTTAAATCCGAGTTAATCCATGTTTTGTCTTGCCAAGCGCTCATTTTGGAAATTACCTCTTTATTAAATCTAACTATTTATTACTATTTACATATATAATATATCATAATCTTACAATAAAGCAAGATACAATATATTACTTTTTTATACCTTAACCCAAATTACAGCTTACACCGCGTAGGCGTAATTTATGGGATGTAGCGGTTTAGGAACAAAGAAAGACTTTTTCACCGCTCTCTTTATAATGTTTTCTTCAGAATATCTTCTAGTCTTTTGCTGACATGTTTAGGGGGACGGTTTAGGGGGACGGTTCTCTTCGTCTTAACCCAATTGAAATAAATAAGTTACAACATCTCAAATTCCACTGAAAAAATAATTTTAAATTTTTTGCAATAATTTTGGCATTTTTAGCGTCTTATATTATAGGAGGCGATATGCCACGGGTTAGAAGAATCATACCATCTGAAGGGGCCTTGCATATAATCGGGAGAGGAAATAATAAAAGGCTTCTTTTTAAAAAAGAGAGGGATTATAATCATTTTAAAAAATTGTTACAAGAATATAAACTACGGTACAATTGTCTAATATATCATTACTGCTTTATGAGGAACCATGTTCATCTGATCGCTGGCGTGAATGAAAATAGCTTCTTATCCAAGATGATGCATGGTCTTGAGCTTAAATATGCACAATATTATAAAAAGAGATATGCTCATATAGGGCATTTCTGGCAGGATAGATTCAAGAGTTTCCTTATAAAAGATGATATATATTTATTGGCTTGTGGACTATATATTGAGGCAAATCCTGTTAGGGCCTCTTTAACCAGACATCCAACAGATTACAGATGGTCGAGTTATAATTTTTATGCTTTTGGATATGAAGATAAAATTATAGACATCGATCCTTATTATTTAACATTGTCTGAAAAACCTGATGAAAGACAGAATATTTATAGAGGGCTTATGGAAGAAAGGCTATTGGAATATAAGAGGCTGCAACTCATTGAGCAATAATAAATTACAACTTGAAGAACCGTCCCGTACTCCCTACCTTTCGATAATTTGCAAATAAATTATGCGGCTATAAGATAATTCTCCATTATTATCCTATAATTCCTCAACTCTTCGCCATCTATCCGCTCAATCGGTTTAAATTTAAGGATGGCTTTTATCGCAAAGGAAAGCGTGTTTTCGCGGCCATCGTCGAGAAGTTCGAGCAGCTTGTCGTCTAAGATTATACCTGTAAGAGTCTTGAAAAATGATTTAATCGACTGCTTGTTATTTGCCATAATAGCTCTCGCAAGGCCGATTACGCCTTCGAGATATAGGTAATGGGTCCCGATTAATTTGTCATCCAGTATCAATACGCTCGCTCTGAGCGAAATCTCTTTATCAGAGCCATTCCAAATTGCCTTATCATCGAAATCCTCCTTAGTCAGAATTATCGCCAGCCTCTCTTTAGAGGCGTTACGATTTATGGCCCTGCGGCGAACCTCTTCAGGCGGCAATATCGCTATGTGCCCGGCACTCAATACAGACTGAAGCGCAAGTCTCACATCGTTCAGTTCGGCTCCGTCGCCATCTTTTATAAAGAGGCTTTCGGATAGCAATACCTGGGCGGTATCCGATACGGATGTTTCTTTAAACAGCCTGTTCAGCGACTCGAGGGTGTGCGCTATATTATCTTCGGCCACTGCACCGCTCGTGCTTCGGCGTTGCTCAGCACTTGCCCCGAGCGAAGTCGAGGGGCTCGTCGATGCGCGGGCACTAGGGCCGGCGGGTTGTGCGGTGGCCTCTTTATGGTATATCTCGTCAAAAATAGAGAAGGCCTTGTCAGGGGATATCTTTAATTTATACGCCAAATTTTCTATCATGAGCTTGGCGTCAGATATGTCCTTTTCGTAGGATTCCTTTCTCTCATCTTCTTCAAGATCGAATCTTATCGTATCATAATCAAAAAGGGTTATGGGGTTTACATTCTGCGGGCCGAATACGGTTCCGTACTCATTGCGTGCGCAGGCGTTTAAATGATGATGCAGCATATGGCTAAATAAGGCGTAGCGGGCAGCTGCTGAGTGCAATATCTCTTGTGCGGCGACTTCATATCTTACCTCTTCACCTTTTCTTGTTATCCTGGTGATGGAACCGTCTTCGCCATATGTTACTTGGTAGCCATAGTAATTGAATATGGGCGCCATATTTCTTAAGTCAGCGAGCTCCGATAATCTCACGTTGAATGGCACGCTATAAACGTAGATTGCAGGGCTCCTTTCCTCTTCGTTTTCTCTAGGTATATCAATGAAGTCCAAGAAGGCTTCTTTTGGTATCAGCTTAACCCCTTCAGGCATGGATAATCCCTCGGGTGGTGTAGCGCCTTTCTCTAAAAGTTCTTTTCCTTTTTCTGAAAGATTTTTAGCTTCTACCACTGGAATCGCTTTTAGTGCGGCCAAAGCAATCGGATACATAATCATATCTATCTTTGCGCCGTATCTCTTTGCCAGGGCCAAGGCCGGGTCTTTCCTATTATTGAGGGATGTGTATAATCTCCTTAGCAATCTATCAACGTCCATACTCGATTCGGATTCCGGAAGTCCGCCATATAATATATGTGGATGGATACCTTTTCCAAAGTTAGTTATAACCCCTTCTATATCAAAATGTTGGGATGCGCCAGTTCCTTTATAGATAATAGATCTCCCATTCGCTTCTAAAACAAGGCTTCTATTATGTATCCCATTGGCTGGCCGTAGAGGGTTCTTTATGGGAAAGTAGTATCTATCTCCTATTTTTACAATATGGCCTTTACGAATCTCTCTCGCCAATGCTTTACTATCGGCTTTTGTAGTCACATAACCACCCGGATATTTAGAGCGTTCAGTAATTAATCTCACAGGCGCATATAACCATGGGACTTTAAAAATCTCTATATCCCCCATCTTATCGAGGAGGGCTGGCAGGGCATCTCGAACATAGCTGGAGGGATTTCCTATATTCTCTCTATAGTCATCTATCAGTTCTTTACATAGTTTATCCCAGGCTCTAAGTTCTTCTATATCCTTCACCTTAGCGAGGAGGGCTGGCAGGGTAAATTGAACATAGTTGTAGGGATCTCCTATATTCTTCATATAGCCATCTATCAGTTCTTTACATAGTTTAAGAGTATTTATATCCTTCACCTCATCGAGGAGGGCTGGCAGGGCATCTCCAACATAGCCGGAGGGATCTTCTATATTCTTTCTATAGTCATTTATCAG
>JAHFGO010000086.1 GCA_023247385.1 Candidatus Omnitrophota bacterium
TACGCTCTTCTCGGCAACATGCAGTGGTATGTGATTTTTAACCGCTATCTTCATACAATCATCTAAACTATAGACTCCCACCATCTCTTTCGACGGCTCGGTTACGCGAAAGAGACCGGTCTCTTTCGTAAACAATCGCATAAACCAGTTGCTCTTCCTTTTAACGGCCTTTGCGCTCGCCTGGATTTTTGCCTCTTCAGCGAACGAAGTTACGCTTAATAGACTAGCGCATAATATTATTATAAATACTTTCGAAATTTTTAACATTCCATCTTCCTATCTTGTGGGCTCTGCGCCTTCTCTAAGGTTCTTTTTCTTCCTGTACTCCCTCATGTAGTCTCGCATATAATTTTTGTGGCGTTCCCTGTGTTCTTCCCTGTAAAGTTTAAGGTACTCCTGATGGCGCTTGCGCCAGTCCAATGACCTCTGCCTGCAAGTCTCCTTCCATGAACTATCATGGGTCTCTTTGTACTTAAAATAATTTGGATTTCTCTCTCTCCATTTTTTCATATTGTCGAGTTGGCGCTGATATTGGCACTCTAGGGAAGAGCATATCGTTTGATTTGGCCGGTATTTATTCGGAAGGAATGGCTTGCCACAACTCTTGCAGTTTCTTTCTTCTGACATAGGCTCTCCTCGCTTGTTTAATTTGTTACGCCCTTAAAAATATCTCTCTTATAGCAAGGGATGCCGCGCCTAAACTCGCAGCATCCTCGCCTAAAACGCCTGGTATGATCTTGGTACGATTTGCATATTCGCTCAGCGCTAATCTTTCGATCATCTTTTTTACGGCGCCCAATATTAATTCTCCGCCCTTTTCTACGCCACCGCCTATCACAACTACCTCCGGACTGAATAAATTAACAAGATACGCTATGCGTAGGCCGAGAGTAATCCCAACATTTCTTACTATATTTGATGCAACCTCGTCGTCAAGCTTGGCTGCCTCTATAACGGTCTTGTCTGTTATATTATCCAACTTGCCATTCGCTTTTTTTACAATATCTGTGCCAATGCCTTTTGATGCTTCCTGTTTTGCAACCTCAGCCATGCCAAATGCGCTTGGCCAAGGTCTTAGGTATTTTAGTCCTTTAGCCTCACCTTCGTCCTTATCGATTTCATAGGAATTACCTTTTATAACCACACCTTGGCCTAAACTTGAATACATATATAAGATCTTCTCTACATTATTCGCAGCGGGATTTAAACACTTCTCTCCGAATGCCGCGCAAGAGGCTCTATTGCCAAAAAACGCTTCTATTCCGAAGTGCCTCTTAACCCTTTCTTCTATAAAAGCAAAATCATCATCTGTGATACTAATGCCTATGGCCCTTATGTTCCCAAGTGCAATTTTAGATTTTTTAATAACCTCATCGAGTAGATTTATGGCGTTTGTCTCCAAATCACTGCGAGGCCCTTTAGATATTGGAGCTATCATCTTTTCTATAACGTTCATTCCTAGATCCGTCAATGATGCTCGAATCTCTTCCTTTGCGATATCAATTCCTATTATATTATTTTCTTTTACATTCAATTCCACCAATTCAGGTTTTCTGCCGCCAGTTGAAGCATCAAAGCCCTTTTCGAGAACCAGCTTTTTATCTAAATAATTATTTATATAGTTTGATACGGAAACTATATTTATACCTGTGATCTTTGAGATCTCTGTCCTGGAAATAGGCCCCTTCTTCCTTAAGAGTTCCAATATCTCAATATTTCTCGTTTCTTTATCCGATAATGGAGTTAACTTGAACAACCTTTCCCTCTCTATTTCGCTTCGCGCCAAACCCTCTAAGTAAAGAGTCTGGTTTATGCGGGGTTTTAATTTCCTTAACCAAGAATATAAAAAAATAAGTTAGTAACTAACTTTTGAGTTCTAAGTATACCTAATGATTACGATAAAGTCAAGCCTCCGCGCAAAATTTTTTATAACCTAACAAAATCACACCTCCGTAATAAAATTAGGGACAGCTACCATTTATTCTATAAAAAAAGGGTCGCTGTCCCACTTTTGTGAAAAGAAATACGTGTTTCAAATTTCTGTCGGCCAGAGGCCTTTTTCTCCTATTCGTCGGCGAAATTTGGCTTCGAGTCCTTCGACGCAGACGCCAAAAAATGTATTATTTTATGGAACGTCTTGATGCTTAATGTACTGCAACGACCAGCACGCCCCGGTTAAAACCATCCGCATACCATAACAAAACAACTACTGAAATGGCGTAGCAAAAAGTTAACTATGAGGGGGTATGCATCCATCGGCACACCGGGCATATTGCCTGGAATTCATCATGCACTCCAGTAGTAAATCCTTAATTCTAATACTTGGGTAGAACAGATAATTATCTGTCCGCTATAACTATTGCGGGAGCTCTCCGCGTCAGGCACGAACGGACAAGTTTGCTAATTTAATAAAACATTGGATTATTTATCATATATCAGAGAAATCACGCGTTCATATATTAATTGCGCAGCAAGTTTTTGGCCTTTCTCATTAGAACACAAACGACAAATCCATCAAAATATTTACCGAGATTAATGCGATAAATCCCGCAATAATCAATCATTCTCTCGCCAATACTTTTGTAAGAGCTCGTAAAGATAATTCGCCACTGCAAGGTGACCTTGTGCATTAAGATGCCAACAATCAAACCATGGAGAGGATGGGTCTTGGAATCTTATTTCTTCGTATTTATATTTTTTATAGCAATCAAGGAGATCTATAGGAATCAAATCGCTGCTAGAAGCGAGCGTGAATAACCTCTTATGTAAATTGGAAAGAGAATATTCGGAAAATTTCTCCCCTTCAACAAAATCAGGATGAATGAGGAAAAATACTGGGATTTTATTCTGTTGGCTAATTTTCCCTATTTCTTTGATATTTTTCTCAACTTGATCCCAATAAACACAATGCATAAGACTATCAAAAGATTGGGCTTGGCATTTCCTAGCTTTTTTCTTCTCAAGAAGAAGAAATATTCTTTTTCTTATAAAATCAAAAGCGTAACTAGTTGGATTGTAAAAGTATTTGCCCAACTCTCCATTTGCATTATGGAATATAGGATCAGCGGGATCGTTTAAGCAGTAACTCCAAAGTATCGCATCAGGATGATAAAGAAAGGCTTCATTCCTCATAATCCACAATTCTTGCGATGTAGAATAACCTGTTTGAGCGAGTAGAATGACTTCGAAGTTCTTTGATTCTACTGAAGTATTTAATTTCTTCTCCAACACCTTACTGAAAGTGAGTTCAAAATTAATGTGCTCCCCGAATGCAATAGAATCACCAATAACTAATATTCTATACGTGCCCGGAGCTTTTGTATAACTGTATCCGTAATCCCGGTAGCCATGGCTATTATTACCGCATTTATTGGGGATACCTCTGTAAACCAGTTTTTTATCAGGACATAAACTAATATATTCCAAACTATCATTTTCATTTTTCAAAATTAATTCCCTTTTAAATATAGCATGCCTATGCCTAAGCAGTAGTTCGATAGGGACCAATGTTACGATTACAGAACATATTACTAACCATATATTAATCCATTTTAAACCATTCTTATACAGGTATCTGAAAATCGGGAGAGAAATAATTAGAAATATACACAGTCCAAAAGCAACAACTGATGTCTTGATCATAAACCGGAGAACCAGCGCTTTATAAAACTCGGGAGGATGGACGCTTTGCCCCTCGATTATACGATTCAACAAAGCACGTGCTTTGCCGTCATAAGCCATCTGAACCAAGAAGTTTCCTAATAGAAAATATAAAACCCAGCCCAGGATAAGAAGGATTCCAAAGATATAGATAATTTTATCAGATAGCTTCATTTTTTCTTTTTTTCTTTCTTGAGAGCGTACTGATTTTCATAATTTATCTGAACCGCCTTGTATCAGAGACTCGCGGAAAGCAGCGATTCTGCCTTTTTTTAAAATTTTTTATCTTTTACTTGTGTATTTTTATAGTTGATATTATAGTGCACTTTTTAGCTTCTTGCACTTGAAAAGTCGTTGTATAACATAGCAAAAGTGAGGAAGATGTGAAGAAGCAGCGAAGATACAGTAACTACCGTTTTAAAAGTATTGGAACGTTTGTAACGGATAACCTTATTCTTCTTAAGCAGTATCCGAATGAGAGTAAAATCTGTATTGAGACTGCCCAGGGAAAACTTCCAAATGGACAACTAATACCTTCGCCTCCATACCTCTTGCGGATCACCTTACCAATAGCTATGCCTCAGGAGCAAAAAATCAAGATCCTTCGTGAAGCAGATAACCTTGTTAAATCAATACCTAAAGAACTAATTGGGAGCAACGAACCTATTTTAGGCCATATCGCGAAGATTAAAACCCCAACGCACCTCTATGTAAAAACTTATGGTGACATAAAAGATCCTTCCGGTAAGGCTGCCTTAAAAAAAGACTACCATGCAATGAAAATATGGGTTAAAAAACGTTATAGAGAATTATCGCGCAATGCTTCTCGCGCCAAGTATTATGCCCGTTACGATACAATAGCCAAAGAACTCGTGGGCCGAAGATTCGGAAAGGTTGTTATCACAAACGAATTATCAACGGAAAGGAGACTCTTAGAGATACTTAAAAGTATGGATTTTTCAGGGAAGCCGTCAAAAGCTAATGATACGAAGCTTGAAGAAATAAAGAAGATTTTGCTTGACTAAAATAAAGGATGTTATAAAATGTTATATATGAACTTAATCAAAAGATTAGAAACTTACCGTTTAAAGAATAAAATCACACAAGAAAAACTCGCCAAAAAACTTGACGTTGCCTTCGCTACTGTCAATCGCTGGTTTAATGGCAGGTCTAAGCCGAGCGACATACAAACCTATCATATCGAAAAACTACTAAAAGAAGGGGCCAAATATGGCAAAAGAAAAAAATAAAAAAGAATCCCAAGAATCAATCTTTACCCGAAATATCCAAAGAGGCATTGATAAGAATATTATCACCCTCTCCGAAGACCAGTCAAAAATAACCTACCACTGCTCAGAAGACTTCACAACCAGCTTTAAAGACCCAGAAGAAAAAGTAAGAGGCTCATATTTTGCTGAGCTGGTTTTAGACTATGAATACCCTCAAAAAAGAATTGATTTTGAAGTTGAGTTACGACACGGAATACCTAAATGGAAAGCTGACACTGTTATTTATGAAGACGATGAATTAAAAAAAGCGTATTTAGTGGTTGAGTGCAAGAAGGACGGTATAACCGACGCAGAGTTTAAGCGGGCAATTGAACAGGCCTTTGGCAATGCAAACAGTCTACGGGCGAAATTTGCCTCTGTCGTAGCCTCGAACTACGCCCTCATCGACGCAACTCTTTATCCCACATACAGAAGGCCCTTCGACTTATTAGCCAAAGGGCCTTCTCGTTCAAATTGGCTCCGGCTGTCGGACGAAGTTCGATCCTACTTCAAAGGTTCCTTTGAAGTAGGCCCATAAAAGAAGCTCTCAACGAGGCTCGGCATCGCGCCTGCCTGCAAGCCGATGCAACTCAAAGAAGACTAACGGCTACAGCAGGCGCGTTTGCGTCCTCGCCCTACACCTTGAAGCATAAATGCATGTAAAACAGCTCCATGCTCGTCCGCTCCCGCCTACTACATGCTAAAGCTCGTGGACGGCGGGCTGCCGAGCCCTCACCGCGAAAGGTTCAAGGCCAAAAGGCGATTTTGGGCGCGGGCAAAATCGCCTTTTGGCCGAACATCCATTCTCCGAAGTCATGGTAGAAGAGGAAAAGAACAAAAATTTATGCTTAACGTGTCAAAAAACACCAAACTTATCTTTACTTATTCTACTACATTGATTACAAAATCGCCAGTCTTCGGAAGGTTATCATCGGTTGTTATTGAATATTTACCATGATACCTGCCCGGCTTGGGAAATCGTACAAATAAAGCAGGTAGTCTAAGACCGTTTCCTGGTTGTAGATTCACATTTATTTTTATAGCGAATTGTTTATTAGGATACAATGGAAGCCAGCCCAAAGATTCATTCGGTTTTGCCATAATATCGAAATCACCATCGAACTGTAAAAACAGGGTTGGATTGTTAATGTTAACTGTGTCGATATTTCCAATTCCAAAATATAACTTTTGTTCATTTTCTGCCATCTTTATAACAGCAACAGATCCGCTCGACAAAATTATACTTTGAGCATTATCATATCCCGGGAATGATGGATACTCCTGTGATAGATACAAATTTGGGATTTTTGCAATAATGATTTCTTTTGTAATAACTTTCTCTACTTCTTTGCTTGAGGGCTTTTCTGCTATCTTTTCCGATGACAAAGAAGTCTCTTTTTCTATAGAAACCTTTGCTTTTTCCGCCGCAAGATTAGCATCTCCATAGAAAGTATCGGGAACAGGTGTAATACCTGTAAATGAATTTATAACATTGTTTGAGCCTGTAATAGTGTTAGTTGACTTAACGTTATTAAAATATAGAGTGATTATTTTGCTTGCCGTATTTGTTGCCAGATAAAATGATAAAGCTAACAATATAGCACTTTTTATAACGCCAAAAAGATCTTTAAAAAATACTGCAATTGCATCAGAAACGTTTTTTATTATTTGGTTAAATGTGGCATTTGTTATTCGATACTTAGATTTATTGGAGGATTTGCGAGATCTTTTTGTTTTTATATCTTTATTAGTCTCGACCGCAGACGAAGGATTTACATTTTTTAGATCATCCATAATGCCCCCTCTAAATGATAAAGTCAAGGTTACCATGGTACTTTAAAAACTATGTTTTGTCAAGAAAAATATCTTGACTTTCGGTTTTTTTTCGGTATACTAAAGGTATGCTTACTAAGAGACAGAAAGAAATTCTGGATTACGCAAATAGTTTTATTAAAGAAAAGGGTTATTCTCCTTCCTTTAAAGAGATTGCCAAATATTTTAAACTCTCTTCCGTTGCAACCGTTCACCAGCATATCGCTGCCTTAAAAGCAAAACACTACCTCAGTTCTGAAGAAAATCAGCGCCGCTCAATAAACGTCTATGGTAAAGAAAATTTTAATGACCAGATTACTCTGCCCTTGTTAGGAATAATCGCAGCCGGTAGTCCTGTCGAGGCTATTGAGGATCCGGAACCCATAACTGTGTCTAAAACGCTGCTTTGTAGGTCCGGTAGGCATTATGTTCTGAAAGTAAAAGGCGATAGCATGATTAATGAGGGTATTTTTGAGGGCGACTATGTTGTTGTACGTGAACAACCGACCGCAGAACAAGGGGATACTGTCGTCGCGATTATAAATGATAATGAGGCAACTCTTAAAAAATTCTTTACTACCGGAGATTTGTTCACATTAAAATCAGCTAATCCCAACGTACCATCAATTGTAAAGGATAAATTAGCAATAAGAGGTAAGGTTGTCAGCATAATTCGAAATCTAAAAAACGGCAAAAGCGAAATAGACGCTG
>JAHFGO010000013.1 GCA_023247385.1 Candidatus Omnitrophota bacterium
CTTGCGATACGATGTGCTGGATAAGGCAAGCGGCATTGTTGCTCCTGTATTTTCAGCAAGGCAGGCTAAGACTCAGGTGAGAATAAAAGACGGCGATACGATATTCATAGGAGGCCTCATAAAAGAAAACGATGTTGACACGAAGAAGAAACTCCCTTTCTTAGGGGATCTGTTTGGGGACATACCATATCTTGGCCTATTCTTCACGAAGAAAGAGACTGTTAAACAGAAGACAGAGCTCATATTCTTCATAACAGTTAACCTTATGGCTACAGATAAAGAGATAAAAGACGTCCCGAAGTCAAACAAGGCCTATGTTCCTATGTATACGCTTACTCAAGAGAAGGACGCAACTCTTAAGAAAAGGATCAAGAAGAAGTTTTAATATTGCAAAAATTAAAAGTTATATTTTCGAAAACCGGCGATATGAGATTTGTATCGCATCTCGATCTGGTGAGACTTTTCTCACGCGCCTCGCGAAGAGCAAACCTACCTGTTAGAAAAACTCAAGGCTTCAGTCCGCATCTTAAGATAAGCATCATTAATGCATTGAAACTCGGTCTGGAAAGCACAAAAGAGGAGGCCGTATTTTATCTCGAAGAAAATCTAAAGCCGGAAGATTTCATACTATCCATAAACGATAAATTGCCAGATGGCGTAAAAATATTACACGCAGAGGAGATAAAATAACATGCATAAGGAAATCTTCATAAACGTTGGGCAGCATGAAAAGCGAGTTGCCATATTAGAGAATAAAAGGATCGAAGAATTTTACATCCAGAGGCCGGATCAGGTAAACCTTGTGGGAAATATCTATAAAGGCAGAGTGGAATCAGTATTGCCTGGTATGGCGGCGGCTTTTGTGGAACTTGGGCTGGCAAAAAACGGATTTCTATACGTCTCTGATGTCGTGAGCGGCATGGCCAGTTTCGAGAAATTATTAGGAGAAGGGCCGGATGAGGAATATATCGAAAGGAATGCGAAGGCTCCGCTTCCATCGATAAGCGAACTTTTAAAGAAAAATGACGAAGTCCTCGTCCAGGTTGTAAAAGAGCCGATCGGCACAAAGGGCCCCAGGCTTACTACGCATATAAGCATACCTGGCAGATTTCTCGTGCTGATGCCATTTGATAATCACATAGGGTTATCCAAGAGGATCGAATCCCGTCAGGAACGCGACAGGATAAGGAAGATAATCGAAGAATTGAAACTGCCGAAGGATATAGGGTTCATAGTGAGGACTGCAGCGCAAGGTGCAAGCCAAAAAGATTTTTTCAGGGAAGCCCGTTATCTCATCAATCTGTGGCAGCATATAAAGGTGAGGGCGAAACGCGTGAAGCCGCCATATTTGCTACATCAAGAATACGACATCGTATTGAGAGTGGCGCGGGATATATTTACAAATGATGTTTCAAAATTGGAAATAGATTCAAAAAATGATTTTAGGAGAGTCTTAAGGTTTTTAAGGATCCTGGCACCGCATTTGCGTCCGAGGTTAAAATTTTACATTGAAAAGACTCCCATATTTGAAAAATATGATATAGAAAGACAGATAGAGAAGATATACAATAGGATAGTGCAGCTTAAGAGCGGAGGTTATCTAATTTTTGACCAGACGGAGAGCTTAGTAGCTATTGATGTGAATTCCGGCAAATTCGTTGGGAAAAGGAATCTTGAGGATACAGCATTTAAAACGAACTTAGAGGCGGCAGAAGAGATTCCGCGCCAGCTTAAATTGCGGGATTTGGGAGGTATAATTATTATAGATTTTATAGATATGGAGTCACCGGGCCATCGAAATGCTGTATTTAGAACATTGGAGAAGGAGCTCGAGAACGATAAGGCAAAAACAAAGATATTGAATATCTCAAGCATAGGGCTTGTGGAAATGACCCGTCAGAGAACGAGGAAAAGCATAGAGTCTAAGAGCTATCAGAAGTGTCCATATTGTAATGGAAGAGGGATCGTTAAGTCAGTCTCGACCATCGCGATAGAACTTATGAGAAAATTAGAACAAGCGCTGCAGGATGTGAAGCCGCGAGAGGTATTTGTATCTTTACATCCAGAGGTTGCGTGTCACGTCTTCAATCCTGACAGAAATATGATAAAACCGATCGAAAGGCGGTTCAGGAAGGCGATTCGCGTAATTGAGGATCCCAATCTTCCCATAGAAGACATAAAAATCGAAAGCCAAACTCACCATTAATAATAATTTTTTAGCAATAATTTGTTAATCTTGCGAGCCTTATCTTCTTCTCCAGCCTTTTCATATAGGTCCGCTAAAAATTCGAGCATCTTTAACCGATTTGCATTAAGGCTTAATTCGGCTTTAACCTCTCCAACAGCTTCTTCATAGAGCCCCTTGTTGGAATAGATAACTGCCAATGCCTGGTGTACATACGGCATTGAATTATCCTGGCTTAGAGTCATTTTAAATTCAGAGATCGCGTCATCCATCCTTCCTAAATTATAATATGCATGAGCTAAATTGAACCTCGCTCGGGTGTGATCATTTTTCAGCGCAAGTGCTATTTTATACTCCTTTATAGCCTTCTCTAAATCACCTAACTCAGCACATAGCCATCCGATATTATAATGAACATCTGAATCATTCGGATATCTTTTCAGCATGAGCTTCAAAATGGATTGATTATCTTTCCAATGGAAGCTAGTCTTGTATGATGAAAATCCGTAGGAAAAGATAACAGCCAGAAGCAGCGCATAAAAAATAAATTTAATCTTTATTGGCCTTTTTCTGCGAATCCACCTTGCCAAAAATAAACTTGAAAAGCCAAAGAGTCCGACAATGGGAAGGACCAAAAATCTCGTACCCATTAAAACGCCTATAAAAAGAATAGGCACAGAAAATATTATGAACCAGCCCAAAAAGAAGACTTCCTCTCGAAGGGGAGGCTTGTATTTGAAAAGATAAAATATAAAGATAGAAATAATTAAAGTCGAAATTATTGCCTGTAAATCCATAGTGTCCAGAGTCGGCATTTTAAATGCTTGAAATTCGATTG
Source organism: Candidatus Omnitrophota bacterium (assembly GCA_023247385.1). Taxonomy (GTDB): domain Bacteria; phylum Omnitrophota; class Gorgyraeia; order 2-01-FULL-45-10; family 2-01-FULL-45-10; genus JAHFGO01. The sequence continues at coordinate 3,024 of JAHFGO010000013.1, forward strand.
GAAAAGGAAGTAATATCGATTTGATGTAGAATGGGATGCTTTTGAGGTTCAATATAAGAAGCGTAACGGGCGGCATAACTTTAAAAGGCCTTATTCTCACCCCTGCCATATCTTCAAATATCGCCTGTCGCACATATAAATAGATTAACAAAATAAGCATGTATGGAATGTAGTCTCTAAGATTTTTTAATAATTTAGAAAATTTGTAATTGCAGATGAAACAGTAATCATAAAAGATAAGAATCAATGGAAGGGATGCTGCGGCCTCTTTAGACAAAAGCCCAAATGCAAACATCAATACCGAAAATAGATAAAAAGCAATTCGTTTGAAAGGCTGTGGAGTCGCAAGAGATTTTTTAAACAGGATAAACGACGCCAATAAAAATATTGTGAGAAGCACCTCATTTCTTCCGCTTATCCAACTGACAGTTTGAACATTTATCGGATGAATTATGAAGAGCACTGCAGTAAAAAATGCTATTTTTTTAGAGTTTGAAACATTTTTAATGAATGCATATACGAGGGCCGAAACCATTAAAAAGAGAAGGATGTTCATCAAATGAAAACCTGCCGCGTTAAGACCCCATATGCTATAATCAAACTGAAATGAAAAAAGGAGAAGAGGCCTGTAATATAAGCTTTGATGGGGTTCGAATGACAATAGAAATATATCTGTTATGAAATATCTTGGTATAAAAATAGGATTTTTAATATAAGGATTTTTCTCTATGAGCTTTTCATCATCCCATACGAATCCAAATCTCACTGTATGGCTGTACAGAGACAGTGCAAGCGCTAAAATAATAATTATTCCAACGAATTCTTTTAATGGCAGGCTTTTAAATGACATATGCTGACTTATCTCACTCGCTTTTGTTGATAATATTATCGCAGAGAAATAATGCCGAATCAAGAAAGAAAATGATGGAACGCTTGACGGAGAAATAGAGATATGGTATAGTAATCGTTCCAAAATTGAAAAATCGGAGGCATTAAATGTACGCTATAATTGAGGCCGGTGGGAAGCAGCATAGGGTAGCGAAGAATGATGTAATTTTAGTTGAGAAACTCAACGCCAAGCAGGGCGGCGAGGTGAAACTAAGCAAGGTGCTCCTTGCAAAAGAAGGGAATTCTCTTCATGTTGGTAACCCCTACCTTAAAGGCTCGCATGTCACATGCGAAGTATTGGGACAAGTGCGACAGGATAAGGTAATCGCTTATAAGTATAAGAGGCGTAAGAGCGAAAAGAAGAAGATAGGCCATAGGCAGAATGTCACAAAACTAAAAGTTAAAGAAATAGATATAGCGAAATAAATGAAAATTTAAAATTAAAAATGCAAAATAAATGTGTCCTTAGGACCTAAATATAAAGGCCACTTTAGCGACATATAAGTTTTAAATTTTGACTTTTTAGTTTTGAATTAACGGTTAGTTTACGAGGAGAAATATATGGCGCACATGATAAATGGCCGCGATGGCCAGCCGAAGATGTTGGGTGTGAAGAAATACGAAGGCCAGATTGTAAGAGCCGGGAACATCATATTACGGCAGCGGGGACTGCGTTTCACGCCGGGCAGCAATGTTGGGATAGGAAAAGACGGAACACTTTTTGCGTTGGTCGACGGCAAGGTGGGTTTCGATCCGAGAAGGATTGTAAGCGTCATTAAAGCTGCCCTGCCTGCCAGCAGGCAGGCAAAATAATGTTTATAGATGAGGCGAAGGTTTACGTCAAGTCCGGGGACGGAGGAGACGGCTGCGGCAGTTTCTATCGCGATAAATTTAATAGACGCGGCAGGCCGGATGGCGGCGATGGAGGAAATGGCGGAGATATAATATTTGAGGCGGACGAAAATGTCCAGACTCTTTTAGATTTTCAATACAGGCAGCATCTCAAAGCAGAATCCGGTGCGAACGGGAGTTCCAATCATAAAAAAGGCAAAAGAGGCGAAGATCTTCACGTAAATGTTCCGGCTGGCACGATAATAAAGGACGCGAGGACCGGCCTTATCTTGAGGGACCTTGCAAAAACAGGCGATTGGGTAATAATAGCAAAGGGAGGCAAGGGCGGCAAGGGCAATTCAAGAAATCGTCCCAGCGAAAAAGGCTCGTCAGGAGAAGAGAAGACGCTTCTTCTGGAGCTGAAACTCATTGCCGACGTAAGTTTAATCGGCTTTCCTAATGCAGGAAAATCTACACTCATCTCCAAGATATCACGCGCAAGGCCAAAGATTGCCAATTATCCTTTTACAACTAAGGCTCCAGTGCTCGGAGTAGTTAGACTATATGATGAAGCGAGTTTTGCAGTCGCTGAGATACCAGGTTTGATCGAAGGGGCCCATTTGGGCAGAGGGCTTGGCGATAAATTTTTGCGGCACATCGAAAGGACGAAGGTACTGATTCATCTAGTTGATATTGCCGCCTGTGATGGAAGAGATCCGATATCAGATTATAAAAATCTGAATACAGAACTCAAATCTTATTCGAAAGAATTGATAGCTAAACCCCAACTAGTCGCCTTAAATAAAGCGGATCTTCTTGGAGCTGGTGAAAACATCAAAAGATTTAAGAACTCTTTCCCGCGCCTCAAAGTTTTTCCGATATCCGCACTTACGGGAGAAGGGCTTAAAACCCTTCTTAAGGAGGTTCATAAGAAGGTGAAGGGACATGCAAAAATATAAAAGGATTGTAATTAAAGTAGGGACGAAGGTTATAACATCCAAGGACAGAGCGCTTGACAAAGAAAGGATAAAGGATATTGCTCAGCAGATATCCGATATTCAGGATAATGGTGTAGAGGTTCTTCTGGTGACATCGGGCGCCATTGGCGCCGGGATGTGGCTTTTGGGTTTGAAGAAGAGGCCGGTCAATCTTCACGAGCTTCAGGCCACAGCCTCAATAGGTCAAAACTATCTAATGCATCTCTACAGTGAATACTTCAAATTAAGGGGCTATCTCGCAGGCCAGATCTTATTAACGCAGGAAGACTTTAATGACAGAAAGCGATATCTTAATATCAAACATACCATTGGTGCGCTGCTGGGGCATAATGCAATCCCTATTATAAACGAGAATGACACGGTTGCTACCGATGAAATAAAGTGCGGCGATAATGATAGGCTGTCAAGTCTGGTCGCCGATCTGTGCCAGGCCAATTCACTGATAATTTTAACTGATGTGGAAGGCCTTATCGACAGAGATGGCAGGCTCATAACTTCGGTTCAGGAGATAAATCAAAATATTTTATCGCTTGCAGGCTCAAGCCGTTGCGACCTGGGCACCGGCGGAATGGCTACAAAGATAGAATCTGCAAATACCGTTACACAGGCAGGGATAGAATGCGTGATAGCAAACGGAAAAAAGAAGAATATTTTATTGGATATCATGAGAGGTGAAGGAGTGGGCACTACTTTTAAAAGTGCAAAATCAGGGTTAATCGCAAGGAAGCGCTGGATAGCATTCTCGTCGAAATCGAAAGGTGCTATCAGCATAGATGAGGGGGCGGTTACGGCGCTACTGAAAAAGAACAAGAGCCTTCTGGCCTCTGGCATCGTAGGCGTTAAAGGAGATTTTGCTTCCGGAGAAGTAATCAGTATAGAAGGCCCTAAGAATAGAGAAATTGCAAGAGGCGTAGCCAACTATTCATCAGATGAGATATCGAAAATAAAAGGCTTAAAATCGAGTAGATTTAAGAGCATCTTAGGTTATGAAGGTCATGACGAAGTAGTCCATAAAGACAATCTGGTAATCTTATGATAAAAAAGAGCGAAATCAAAAAAATATGCGAAAAAGCAAAGCTTGCTTCTAGGTCTTTGGCATTGGTCGGTTCAAAGACAAAGAACGATATACTTGTTGCTATGGCTAGGGCCCTTCTAAAAGGTAGATCGCATATCATTTGCGAAAATAAGAAAGATCTGATGTTGGCCACCAGAAAAAATATTTCTCAGGCTCTTATAGACAGGCTTTCACTTAATGCATCAAGAATAGCCTCTATGTCAGATTCTTTATTGAAAATTGCAAAGCTAAAGGATCCCGTCGGCGAAACTATCGAGATCCTGAAGAGGCCTAACGGCTTATTGATAAAGAAGGTACGCGTTCCAATAGGAGTCATATTGATAATATACGAATCCAGGCCCAATGTCACAAGCGACTGCATTGGATTGTGTCTTAAATCTTCGAATGCGGTTATTTTAAGAGGCGGCAGCGAGGCGATAAATTCAAATGTCGCCATCTTTGATATTTTAAATAAAGAGGCTTCAAGACGCGGCCTTCCGCCCAATTCCATCTCTATCATCAAAGATACTGACAGAAGGATGGTGGACGAACTTTTGCAGCAAGAGGGACTGGTGGACCTCGCAATACCACGCGGCGGAGAATCTCTTATAAGAGAGGTGTCCAAAAAATCGATGATACCGGTGATAAAACATTATAAGGGCGTATGCCATACATACGTGGATGAGAAGGCAGACCTAAAAATGGCGGAAGAGATCTGTTTTAACGCTAAGGTCCAAAGGCCAGGCGTGTGTAATGCTATGGAGACCATGTTAGTCAATAGAAAAATAGCCAAATATTTCTTACCGCGGATGATAAGGCGTTTTAGAGATGCTGGAGTCGAGATAAGGGGAACCATTGATGTCAAGCGTGTAGTGAGCGATATAAAAATAGCGACGGAAGACGATTGGTATACAGAATATCTTGACCTGATACTCTCCGTTAAAATAGTCAAGGACACCGATGAAGCAATAAGACATATAATGAAGTATGGTTCATATCATTCGGACGCTATAGTTACAGAGGATAGGCTAAGTGCTGCAAAATTTTTAAACGAGGTGGATTCAGCATGCGTCTACGTGAACGCATCGACGCGCTTTACAGATGGTGGAGAGTTCGGCAAAGGCGCCGAGATGGGCATATCAACTGATAAGATCCATGCTAGAGGACCTATGGGGCTGGAGGAATTAACGTCGTATAAGTATGTAGTGTTCGGAAACGGTCAGATAAGAAAATGAGACGGGCTATGCGATGCGTATAGGAATACTTGGGGGGACATTTAATCCTATTCACATAGGCCATCTTATTCTGGCTGAAGAAGCCCTCTTTAAATTGAAGCTTGATAAGGTTATATTCGTCCCAGCCTATATGCCGCCTCACAAGAGCGTGGAGGGCACCGCGAAGCCACAGGATCGCCTGAAGATGGTTAAGTTGGCTATAGAGGGCAACCCAGCATTTGAGGTCTCGACTTTTGAGATAGATTCCAAGACGAAATCTTATTCGATCGACACATTGAAAGAATTCCGCAAAGTATACGGCGGCGGCACTGAGCTATATTTCATAACCGGCTCCGATTTACTTAAGGACCTATTCTCTTGGAAGAACGTGAATGAAATATTTAAGATGTCTAAATTTATAATTGCTAATAGACCAGGCTATCCAGTGAAGGACGTTCCGGAGGAAGCTGAAACGGTGGTTATAACCCCGATTGAAGTTTCGTCGGAAGATATAAGAAAGCGGCTCAACGAGAATCGGTCTATAAGATATCTTGTGCCGGAGAAAGTGAGAAGCTACATCATAGAGCATAATCTGTATAAATAATTTGAGCTTTTTAGCTCTTGACCTGACGCGTTTTATAGTGTATAATTTTAAAAATTTCAAAATCCTTCGACAAAAGCTCAGGATTTTGTCCCGAGCGAAGCCGAGGGGCAAAAGGAGGTGAAGGAAAATGGCAGAGACGGGTTATTGTGTAAAATGTAAGTCCAAGAGAGAGATGAAGGATACCCAAAAGGTCACGATGAAGAATAAGAGACAGGCCATGAAGGGTAAGTGCACTACATGCGACACTGGGATGTATAAGATCTTAAAGTAATTTTAATTATTTTTGAGGAAGGGATAATCTATAAGACCCAAGACAAAAGCACTGGCGATTGCCAGTGCTGCCTCGGATAAAAAAGCGCTCGACATCGTCACAATAGATATGAGGAAGGTGTCGAGCGTCTGCGATTACTTCATTATAGCAAGCGGCACTTCCACCACCCAGGTCAGGGCCATAGCGGATAATATAATAAAAAAATTGAAAGAGAGAAATGAGCGGCTTTGGCATACAGAAGGCGCAAGGGAAGCTCTGTGGATAGTGTTGGATTATGGTGACAGCGTGGCGCATATATTTTTAGACGAGACCCGCCGCTTTTACGACCTGGAGCGGCTTTGGGGCGATGCGCCGCAGGAACGATTTAAAGAATCAAAAAGCAGAAGACCGGCCCCGGCCAAAAAAAAGAAGAAAGGCCGAAGTAAAATATAGAAGCATACAATGCATCATGGTGGAATTGAAAACGACATCACATTGACTTTAGAAGGGTCCGCCCTTGAGGTATTGGCGGATCTCGGAATAGCGCCTGCCAAAATTCCTAAAATCAAAGCAGAATTAGAGATTCCAAAAGAGAAATCCCATGGCGACCTGGCTACAAACATAGCCATGAAGGGCTGCGGTCTGGCCAGAAAAACGCCTTTAGAATTTGCAGGTCTTATAAGAGAAAAGCTTGACCATAATATCTCGGCATCTATTTTAAAGAAAGTAATTGACCGCATAGAAGTCAAGCCACCGGGCTTTATAAATTTCTTTTTAAATAAAAATTATCTATGCAAAGTTATTCTGGAGATAAAAAGAAAGAAATATAATTTCGGCAGATCGGGGATGGGTAGCGGCATCAAACTTCAGGTAGAATTCGTGAGCGCGAACCCTACAGGGCCGTTAACGATTGCGCATGGAAGACAGGCAGCCATCGGCGATAGCCTTGCCAATATCTTAGAATTTTTGGGATATCGTATTACCAGAGAGTATTATTTAAACGACGAAGGCGTCCAAATGGATACGCTGGGTCGCTCCATAAGGATAAGATACTTGGAGCTTTTTGGGAAGGCTGCGGATTTTCCGCAGGACGGATACAAGGGATCCTATGTAATTGATATCGCAAGGCAGTTCAAAAAAAAATACGGCAGGAAATTTATCAAAATAGAAGATATTAATGCATTTACAAATTTTGGGCTACGCTGGATATTGAACGATATAAAGAAGGACTTAAAGGGTTTTGGAGTAAAATTTGATCTATGGTATAGTCAGAAGGCCTTGAGAAAGTCAGGGAAGGTGGGGAGGGCGATCAGCCTTTTGAAAGAGAAGGGTTATATATACGAAAAGGATAATGCAGTATGGTTCAGATCAAGTGAATTTGGTGATGATAAGGATAGGGTGGTTTTCAAATCCGACCACAGCACCACGTACCTTGCGCCGGATATAGCCTACCACTTGGAAAAATATAAGAGAGGCTTCAAGAAGATAATCGATATATGGGGGCCGGATCATCATGGCTATGTCCCGCGTATAAAGGCGGCTATAAAGGCGCTCGGATTTCCGGAAGACTCGCTTTCGGTTCTCATCGTGCAGCTTGCTACTTTGTACAGAAGCGGACAAGTCGTCTCCATGTCTACCAGGGCAGGAGAGTTTGTGACTTTACGCGAGGTGGTGGATGAGGTTGGCAAGGATGTGGCGAGGTTCTCATTTTTATCGCGCAAGGTAACCAGCCATTTAGATTTTGACCTCGACCTGCTCAAGAAGGAATCTTCAGAAAATCCGGTTTATTATATCCAGTATGCGCATGCAAGGATATGGTCCGTATTAGAATATGGCAGGGAGAAACATATCCTGTCTGCCAAGTTCGATTCCCAGCTATTGAAGGAAGAAGAGGAGTTGATCCTCTTAAGGGCCTTGCGGCAGTTCCCTATCATTGTAGCCTTGAGCGGTAAGACATTAGAGCCATATATCATACTGCAGTATCTGCAGGATCTTGCGAAAGTCTTCCACTGCTTCTATACAAAACACAGGGTTGTGGGCGAAGACCTGAGCTTGACGAAATCTAGATTAGTTTTAATAGATTGTGTGAGGATAGTTCTTGCAAATGGCTTACGCTTGCTAGGAGTTTCTCTTCCCAAAAAGATGTAGTTTTGCAAGTCTGCATACCTAATATGTTCGAATCTATAAAAATCTATTTAAACGAAGACATGGATATGGAAAAGTTGTCTACGGGCCTTGTCGAGTATGGCTACATGAGCTGTAAAAAGGTTTCCGAGGAGGGCGATTTTTCCAGGCTTGGAGATATCCTCACCATATATCCTATCACATTTGAGTATCCGTTGAGAATTGAATTCACCCAAAATAGAGTTGAAAAAATAAGAAGCATAGATCCGCTGACATACGAGAGCGTCCAGGACCATAACGTAGCCATAATCCTGCCTATAAAAGGAATCGCCAAGAGAAGGGTACAAGAGCGGATTTTGCGCCAGAGGCCAGAGGGTTCGCCCATAGACAACTTCGTCGATATTGAAGCCGGAGACTATGTTGTTCATGCAGACCATGGGATTGGTAAATACCTCGGCGTAGAGAAGATAAAGGTAGATAAAAAGTATGTAGAGCACCTGGTTATAGAGTATGTAAATGGTGACAAATTATTTGTCCCATTTACGGATTTGGATAAAGTGCAGAAATATTTAGGATTTGAAAAGAAGCTGCCAAAACTTAATAAACTTGGCACAAAGCTTTGGAAGAGAACAAAAGAGAAGGCAAGAGATGGTATATATAAAATAGCCCTTGAGCTCCTTGAGTTACAGGCCAAGCGCTTTACAGTTGAAGGGTTCAAATTCTCACCAGATACAGAATGGCAGAAAGAACTGGAGGAAGAGTTTCTATACAAGGAGACCCCAGATCAGATGCGTTCAAGCATTGAAGTTAAGCGCGATATGGAATCAGCTAATCCCATGGATAGGCTGCTTTGCGGCGATGTTGGATATGGTAAGACTGAAGTCGCCCTGAGGGCGGCTTTCAAAGCGCTCATGGATAATAAGCAGGTGGCCTTCCTAGTTCCGACCACAATCCTTGCGGAACAGCATTTTAACACTTTTAAAACCAGGATGAAGAAGTTTCCTGTAGCTGTCGAGATGCTTTCGCGGTTCAGGACAAAACATGAACAGGATAAGATTGTCGAACGTCTCGCAAATGGTAACGTCGATATAGTTATTGGCACTCATCGCCTGTTATCAGGAGACATAAAGTTTAAGGATTTAGGCCTTGTAATAATCGATGAAGAACAGCGTTTCGGTGTCCATCACAAAGAATATCTAAAGAAGCTTCGCCTCAGCGTAGATGTCCTGACGTTGACGGCAACGCCGATACCCAGGACGCTGTATCTGGCCCTCATGGGCGGCCGAGACATCTCTGTCATAAATACGCCGCCCTCGGAGAGGCTGCCGGTTGAGACGATAGTTACTTATTATGATGAGACTTTAATAAAGGACGCTATCTGGAAGGAAAAGAACCGGGGAGGGCAGATATTTTTTGTTCACAACAGGATCGCTGGCATAGAGAAGATAGCCAAGGCCATATCCAAGTTAGTGCCGGAACTAAGCATCGTCGTTGCGCATGGAAGAATGCCAGAGAGATCATTGGAAGAGACGATGATAAAGTTCATAAGTGGCCAGATCGACTGTCTCGTATCAACCACAATTATTGAATCAGGCATTGACATTCCGAATGCGAATACCGTTATAATAAACAGGGCAGATACTTTTGGCCTGTCCGAACTGTATCAATTGAGGGGAAGGGTCGGCCGTTTCACAAGAGCGGCATATGCATATCTATTCATACCAAAGAAATTCGTCCTGAGCGCAGAATCACAGAAGAGGTTGCAGGCGATTAAGCGATTTCAAGAGCTCGGCAGCGGCTTTAAGCTTGCCATGGAGGATCTGCAGATAAGGGGCGCCGGCAACCTTTTAGGAGTTGAGCAGCATGGATATATTAATTCGGTGGGATTTGACATGTACTGCCGTATTTTAAGGTCCGCCATCAACAGCCTCAAGAATAGAAACGCGTTGAAAGAATGAATTTTATGTGGTATCATACTGGCCATGAATAAGAAATTGTTATTTTTGATAATACCGATGATGATTTGTGGTATTGTGGATGCGGGATGTGCTAAAAAACAGTCTCCGAACGATAAGATCCTGGCGAAAGTCAGCAATAAAACTATTACTTTGAAAGAATTTAAAGCTAGAATTGCGAAACTGCCCTCCTATTATCAACATATCATCGATCGGAACAAAAAGAGATATTTGGATGAAATTATAATGGAGACGCTTCTGTATGAAGAGGCGGTTAGAAAGGGTTTGGATAAGGATCGAGAGGTCAAAGAGGTCATAATTGAGGCGAAGAAAAAGATTCTGGTGGCCAAGCTTATCAAGAACGAAGTGGAAGATAATATAAAAGTGACAGACGCAGAGATGAGGCAATTCTATGGAGCCAACAAAGAGCAGTTTAAATCTTCTGCACTCTGGCGCGCATCGCACATATTGGTGGCTAGTGAAAAAGATGCCAAGGATATGCTTGACTCTCTATCTAAAGGCGCCAGTTTTGAGGAGTTGGCAAGGACGCACTCCATGGATGCGACGGCAAGTCGCGGAGGAGACATAGGATATTTCAGGATTGGCCAACTCGTCCCGGACTTCGAGAAAACATGTCTGAAGTTGAATGTCGGGGAAATAAGCGATATCCTCCGCACCCAATTCGGATATCACATAATAAAATTGACAGACAAAAAAGAGCCTGTAGTGCAAAATTACGAAAAGGTGAGGGGCGAGATCGAGGAAGAGCTAAAAAAACGCAAACGAAGCGAGTTATTCGATCATCTGGTGTTGAGTCTGAAAAATAAATACGGTGTTGAGATAAAAGAGGATGTGTTCAAGTCCTTAGATGGGGCAAACAAAGAAAGCCAAACGGCAGCCAAACAATGACGAGAAAGAATTTTTTGTATTTTCTAATTTCGGTTTGTTTAATCTTGATAAGCACTCTCGCCTGCGCAGAGGTGATTGATAAAATAGCCATCGTTGTAAATAACGAAGTCATAACACAGGGCGAGATAGACAGATTGCTCGCCCCCATATATGAACAATATAAGCCGCTATATCACGGAGATGAGCTTATTCAAAAATTGGAGGAAGCAAGGCAAAAAATTATCGAACAACTGATAGAAGATAAACTTATGCTTAGTGAGGCCAAAAAACTAAATATTGAAATTGATGACAGAGACGTCGAAGGAAGACTCGATGAGACGATAAAGCGGTTTGGACCGAAAGAGAGATTTGAACAAGCACTTTCGGAACAACATCTGACATTGAAAGATTTGAGGTCGCGTTTTAAAGAACAACTTATGACTCGAAGATTAATCGATCAGAAGATAGGCTCGAGGATTATGGTGACCCCAGTTGAAATTCAAAATTATTATGATAAACATATCAATGAGTTCGTCCAGCCTGAAGAGATAAAGTTATGGAATATCCTGGTTAAGCTGAAACCCGGCTTAAATGCTGAAAAGGCATCTGAGCTGGCAAAAGAGATTTTAAAGAGGCTTCAAACTGGCGAGGATTTCGCTGGCCTTGCAAAAATTTATTCCGAAGGGCCGAATGCAGTAGATGGCGGGCTGATGGGTTACGTTAAGCGGGGAGAGCTTCTGCCCGAGATTGAGAAAGCGGTCTTCAACCTTAAGGATGGCGAGATCTCTGATATAATACAGACGAGTCTTGGGTATCATATATTTAAACTTGAAGAGAGAAGAGCCTCCAGGACCCTGCCCCTTCCAGAGGTGCGCCATGAAATAGAGGAAGCGATATTTAGAGAAAAGGTGCGGGGAAAGATTAAAGGATGGATTGAAGGTCTTAAGAAGAATGCCTACATTGCGTTCAAATAAGCCGGATATAGCTATAACAATTGGCGATCCAGCTGGTGTTGGACCAGAGGTCGTGTTGAAGGCTCTGGCAAGTTCAAAAGTTTTTGGGCTTGCCAATTTTTTTGTCATCGGGGATAAGTTTGTAATGAAGAAAATAGAAAATGCAACCGGCTTGAGGCTTAAAACTCCGCTTCTGGATTTATCGAATGTGTTGCAAAGCCATTTTTCCTATGGCGAATCCAGTCCTTTATTTGGCAGGGCATCCATACAATATATCAATAAGGGACTGGAGCTTCTGAAAAGAAGAGAAGTTGATGGCCTTGTGACAGGGCCTGTCAGCAAATCATCCGTAAGGGCCTCAGGGGTTTCGCGCTTTGAAGGCCATACCGAATATCTGGCTGAAAAAACGCATACGAGAGATTTCGCGATGATGTTTGTAAGCGGCTCTATAAAGGCTACTCTTGTAACGCGGCACATTGCGTTAAGAGACGTTGCAGATCATTTATCAACCGACTTGATCTACAGAGCAATAATTCTCACACATAAATATTTAAAGAAGTTTTTTAGAATAAAAAATCCAAAGATAGGGGTTTCAGGATTAAATCCTCACGCTGGCGAGAACGGGCTTTTCGGTTGTGAAGAAAAGCGGATAATCACCCCTGCCATAGATAAGGCCTCCAGACATATTAAGGGTATATCTGGGCCAGTGCCGCCTGATATCATATTTTACAATTCATTAAATAAAAAATACGATGCAGTGATTGCAATGTATCACGACCAGGCCTTGATACCATTTAAGACGCTATATTTTAAAACTGGAGTCAACCTGACATTGGGCCTGCCATTCATCAGAACCTCCCCGGATCACGGCACTGCATTTGAGATAGCAGGTCATAACATGGCAGATCCCTCGTCTATGATTGCGGCGATCTCTTTAGCAAGTCGGTTATCAGGTTATCAGAAAATCAGGCAGTAGGATATCAGCCAAATCAAGCATCAGAAATGCTTACCAAAACTCAATTAAAAGATTTATTCTCAAGATATGATTTTCGGCCGCTGAAGAGGTTGGGCGAAAACTATCTCATAGACGGGAATATAAAGGATAAAATTATCAGCCAGGCCCGCATTTCGAGCGAAGATGTAATTTTAGAGATAGGGCCCGGTTTTGGAGCATTAACGATAGATCTCGCGAAGTCTGGTGCGCAAGTATTTGCCATTGAGAAAGACAGCAAGACATTTAGAATTCTTAAGGAAATAGTGAATGGGGATTTCCCAAGCCTCAAAATTTTTAATGAAGATATACTAAAATTTGACATAAAAAAAAATCTGATATCAAAAAAAATTAAAGTAATAGGAAACCTCCCCTTTTACATTACGACGCCGATAATAGAGCGCCTCATCGAAAACAGAACTTTAATAGAATCGATTCTCATTACGCTCCAGAAAGAAGTCGCAAACCGACTTTTGGCTTCACCGGCATCGAAAGATTACGGGCCGATAAGCTGCTATGTCCAATATTATACGAAACCCACCTATATTTATACAATAAAACGAACTTCCTTTTATCCATCTTCTGGTGTAGATTCGGGTCTTATACGGCTGGATGTCCTAAGTAAGCCACCGGTTAATGTGAAAGATGAAGAGCTATTTTTTAGAATAATAAGAGGTGCGTTTAACCAGAGGCGAAAATCTCTCATCAATTCGCTATCCCGCCAGACTGTACTAGGACTTCACAAAGATGAGGTATCAAAAATTTTAAATAGCGTAGGCATTAGTCCAGCCATCCGGCCTGAACGTTTAAGTCTATCCGATTTCGCAAAAATCACAAATCATCTTGTATACTAACGTCAAATTTGCATGCAAATTTGACAAAAAAACTATAGTGTGGTAACTTATATCGAATACCAGGTTAGTATGAAACTTCGCAAAAGTAAGACTTTACACTTAGAGAAGTTCCATATGCTATCGTACCGAGGAGGCATATGAAAATTATAGATAAAGCTACGGTAAAGCATGTCGCGCTTCTTTCAAGGCTCATCTTAAATAAAGACGAGCTTGAGCTTTACTCAAAGCAATTAGCTTCTATTTTATCATATATAAGCAAATTAAACGAAATAAACACAAAAGATGTTCCGCCAACAAGCCATGCCCTGGCAACGCTTAAGAATGTATTCCGAAAAGACCTCTTGAAGCCATCATTAAATACAGATGACGTTTTAAAGAACGCGCCTTCAAAAGAGGGTGCGTTCTTCAAATGCCCGCAGGTCATCGAAGGAAAGTAGATGGAGAATTTGTATTCATTGACAGCCCACGAACTACGAGAATTGATAGATAAAAAAAGCCTGGAGCCGTCCAGGATACTGGATGAAATTTTCAAAAGGATAGAGCTTTTGGATGATAAGATAAAAGCATTTGTCCTTGTAAATAAACTTAACGCCAAGGCAGAAACAAAAATAGGTAAATTATTCGGAATACCTGTTCTCATAAAGGATAATATCTGTGTAAAGGACGAGAATACGACATGCGCGTCAAAGATACTGGAAGGCTTCAAGCCGCCCTATGACGCGACTGTGATAAAAAAATTGAAGCTAGAGGGCGCAGTTCTCATAGGCAAGGCCAACATGGATGAATTTGCATTTGGCTCCTCATGCGAGACGTCTTTTTACGGGCCGACTAAGAATCCATGGGACTTAGAACGAATTCCCGGCGGCTCAAGCGGCGGCTCTGCTGCGGCAGTGGCCGCTGACGAAACAATACTGGCGCTCGGCTCTGATACGGGTGGTTCAATAAGGCAGCCTGCAAGCCTGTGCGGTGTAGTGGGGCTGAAACCTACCTATGGCAGGGTTTCGCGCTACGGCTTGATAGCCTTTGCCTCCAGCCTGGACCAGATTGGCCCAATCGCCAAAGATGTGAAAGATGCTGCATTGCTTCTCAATGTGATCGCAGGCCATGATGAAATGGATTCTACGTCTGTTGACCTGCCGGTCCCGGATTATAGAAAATCGCTGGTCAAAGACGTGAAGGGCTTGCGCATAGGCGTGCCAAAGGAATATTTCGTAAAAGGGATAGATAAGGATGTTGAAGAGGCCATTAAGAAGGCGATAAACATTTTAAAAGACTTGGGCGCTAAAACTATAGACATATCTCTGCCTCACACAGAGTATGCTCTGAGCACGTATTATATAGTCGCGCCTGCTGAGGCGAGTTCAAACCTCGCAAGGTTTGACGGCGTCCAGTATGGATTTCGAGCTAAAGATGCTAAGGATTTGATAGACATGTACGTCCAAACGCGCTCTCAAGGTTTTGGGAATGAGGCCAAGAGAAGGATACTCCTGGGGACATATTGCTTATCGAGCGGTTATTACGACGCATATTACCTGAAGGCTCAGAAGGTGAGGACTAAGATAAAAGAGGACTTCGATAACGCGTTTGGCTCATTATGCGACTGCATTATTACGCCGACATCCCCGACGCCTGCATTCAAAATCGGAGAGCGGATTGAGGAGCCATTAAGCATGTACTTATCCGACATATATACGATACCAGCTAACCTTGCAGGGTTGCCGGCAATGTCGGTTCCTTGCGGATTTTCTAAAAATAATCTTCCTATCGGCATGCAGATTCTGGCAAAGCCATTTGCTGAGGAGACTATATTCAGAACTGCGTACACATTTGAGCAAGTTACGGATTTTCATAAGAAGAAACCGAAATTATGAAGTATGAGACTGTCATAGGGCTTGAAGTTCATCTTCAGCTCGCTACTCAGACGAAAGTCTTTTGCGGATGTTCGACGAAGTTTGGACAGAGGCCGAATTCGCAAACCTGCCCTGTCTGCCTGGGTTTTCCGGGAAGCCTTCCGGTTTTGAACGAAGAGGCGTTCTATTTTTCAATAAAAGTCGCGCTCGCTTTGAATTGTCAGATACAAAACTTAATAAAGTTTGACAGAAAAAATTATTATTATCCGGATCTGCCGAAAAATTTTCAGATATCCCAGTATGACATGCCGCTGTCATATAACGGCGTCGTCTATATCGCACCTCAAGGTTCAGGCGAGAGGAAGAGGGTAAGGGTAAAGCGCGTTCATCTTGAAGAGGATGCAGGTAAGCTCGTGCATCCCGAGCGTGAAAATTATAGCCTTGTAGATTTTAATAGAAGCGGTGTGCCGCTACTTGAAATAGTGACAGAGCCGGACATCGCTTCAACAGAGGAAGCTTACGATTACCTGGTAAGGCTGAAATCTATTTTGAAATATTTGAAAGTATCAGACTGCGATATGGAAAAGGGGTCGCTCAGATGCGATGCCAATATATCCGTAAGACCGATTGGCGAAGAGGCCCTTGGCACAAAGGTTGAACTCAAGAATATGAATACGTTCAAAGGTGTAAGGCTTGCCCTGGAATATGAGACCAAAAGGCAGATAGGGCTGGCTCAAGAAGGTGAGAAGATAATTCAGGAGACACGGCTGTGGGACTCCGAGAAACAAATAACGACCTCGATGCGCTCCAAGGAAGAGGCCCAGGATTACAGGTACTTTCCGGAGCCGGACCTCGTGCCATTTGTGGTCGATAACGCCGTGATAGAGAAGATCAAAAATAGTCTGCCGGAACTTCCCGAGGCGAAAGCGAATAGGTTTATAAGCGAGTTCGGACTTTCAGAATACGACGCCGGTGTCCTGACCAGCCAGATCGATATAGCCGACTATTTCGAAGAATGCGTGAAGTTGTATCCGAATCCGAAGACGGTGGCCAATTGGGTCACGGGCGATATCATGGCGCAGCTTAATGCCAGAAACATCACTATGGATGAACTGGATGTTCTCCCAAGCAGCTTGACTGAGATTTTAAAAATGATAGAGAGTGGCGTCATAAGCGGCAAGATGGCAAAGGAATTATTATTGGAATCGATTGAGACAAAATCCAGGCCAGAGGATATAGTGAAAAAAAAGGACTTGTTTCAGATCAGCGATACTGCAAAACTTGAAAAGATGGCGAAGGCCGTTTTAAAAAGGGAGAAGAAATCTGTCAGAGATTATAAAAGCGGGAAGACCAATGCCCTTGCATTTCTGGTTGGCCAAATCATGAGGCAGACCAAAGGCAAGGCTAACCCGGCAATTGTAAATGAGATTCTCAAAAAAGAGTTAGAAGGGTAGAAATGAAAAGTAGAGTGAAGGTCATATTTTTTGTGATATTATTGGTGTTCGTATCTTCCATCGCGATAGGCGGCTACGAGAAGAATATTATTGATAAAGCAAAGTCGAAAGAAAATTTATACAATCAGGTAGAGCTCTTTGCTGATGCCATAAGTTTAATCAGAAGCGATTATGTTGATGAGGTCGATTCAAAGAAATTAATCTATGGTGCGATGAAAGGAATGCTTTCTTCCCTTGACGACTTCAGCCAATTTATGGAACCAGACGAATACAATGAAGTGAAGTTAGAGACTAGAGGCGAATTTGGCGGCATAGGGATAGAGATCTCGCTAAAGGAAGGTATGCTCACAGTGGTTACGCCGCTGGTCGGCACACCTGCCGAGGCCGCCGGATTAAAGCCAGGTGATAAGATCGTAAAGATAGACGGCAAGATTACAAAAAATATAACTCTCTCCGAGGCTGTCAAACAGATGAGGGGCAAGCCAGGCACGATGGTGACTTTAACTGTATGGAGGGAGGGTTTACAGAAGATTTTGGATGTAGCGATAAAGCGAGATGTAATAAAAATTCACAGCATCAAGAAGGCGAACCTGATAGAAGACAAGATAGGTTATATAAAGCTCGTAGAATTTCAGGAGAATACGCCACGCGATTTAGAGGATGCGTTAAATAAATTGGAGGCCGATGGGATGGACTCGCTCATACTGGATTTACGCTATAACCCCGGCGGCCTTTTAGATGTGGCGGTAGATGTTGCAGAAAAATTTATAATGAAAGACAAGATAATCGTCTCTATAAAATCTCGAAATAAAGCTCATAATGCCATGTTCAGATCGAACGGCAGGGCTCTTCATCCGGATTATCCGATAATAGTCATGGTGAATGAAGGATCTGCAAGCGCTTCCGAAATAGTGGCGGGAGCGATCCAGGATAATAAGCGAGGGCTGATCCTTGGCACGAAGACGTTTGGCAAGGCGTCTGTTCAGACTGTCATACCGTTAAAAGACGGCTCTGCGTTGAGGCTCACAACCGCTTCTTACTACACGCCAAATGGAAAACTCATAAGAAATCAGGGCATTATCCCTGACGTGGTGGTAGGGAAGGAAAACCGCGTAGAAAAGAAAAAAGATGCAGTCGATCTTTTTGAAGAGTTAGAAAAGAATGGCCTCGAGGCGCCGAAAGAGCCTTCTGGTAAAAAAGAAATAGAGATGGACAACCAGCTCGACATGGCAATAAACTTGATGAAGACGATCAAGATTTATAAATCCCAGAAAGGCTAAATATCCTGATGAGGCCTCGGACGCTTCTAATTTTAGCGGTCGCAATTATATTCTTAATAGCCGGTTTTTTCTATTGGTTGGGTAGCTATGTTACATCAAAGAAATTGGCTCGCTTTAAGAAGATTGTGGTTGTTGAAGCACCGAAGGCAAGAAAAGCCATAGCGCCGCCTTCCATTCCAAAAAAATTTAAGAATCCGAAAGTTGCCATAGTAATAGATGATTTTGGATACAACATGAATAATGTTGACGCATTGTTGAATATAAGTGAGCCAGTGACGCTATCGATTTTGCCTGACCTACGATACTCGGCCGAAATCGCTGGTCTAGCACGCTTACGCGGCCGTGAGGCGATCCTGCACCTGCCGCTCGAGCCGCACAGGAAAGACGTGAAGGAAGAGGTGGATACGATAAAATCTGGCATGAGCGAAAAAGAGATTGTAATAAGACTTGCGAAAGCGATAAGTAGCGTGCCGGGCTTGAGCGGCGTGTCAAATCATATGGGATCTAAATCAACGGAAGAGAAAGATCTCATGACGACTATCTTGAAGCATTTAAAAAAGAATAATCTTTATTTCTTCGATAGCCTGACTTCAGAGAAGTCTGTTTGCAGAGAGGCCGCAAGTCTAACCGGCGTCAAATATGCGAGGCGCGATATGTTCTTGGATAATACAAATAGTGTTGAGTATATTGAAAAACAGCTATTGGATTTAGAGAAACTCGCTTTCAAAAGAGGCAGGGCCATTGCCATCTGCCATGACAGGAAGAATACAATGATAGTGCTGGCTAGGAAGATGCCAGAGATGGCTAAAGGCGGCATAAAGTTCGTCTCTCTCTCGAATATGGTTAGGTAGGCCTCATGTTAACATTAGGCATAGAGACTTCTTGTGATGAGACGAGCCTCTCAGTAACTCAAGGTAAAAAGGTTCTTTCCAATGTAGTTTCATCGAGCGTGCACCTTCATAAAAAATATGGAGGCGTCGTCCCGGAGATCGCCTCAAGGTTTCATGTCGAATATATTATAGAAGTTCTTTCGAAGGCCTTGAAAGAATCGCATAAGAATTTAAAGGATGCGAGGCTGGTGGCTGTCACAAACGGCCCAGGCCTTGTGGGCGCGCTGTTAACAGGAATATCTCTGGCGAAGGCAATAAGCTATTGCCTGGGTTTGCCGCTTATTGGCGTAAATCATATACTGGCGCACCTATACAGTGCATTTTTGAACGAAGATGACAAGCCTGGTTTTCCGTTTATCGGCCTTGTGGTATCAGGCGGCCACACAGCGTTATTCTATTGCGAAGATGTGGGTAGGCAAAAACTCTTGGGCCAGACTCAGGATGATGCGGTTGGTGAGGCATACGATAAGGTCGCGAAGATTTTAAACCTTGGATACCCTGGCGGCCCCATCATAGAAAGAGTTGCAAAACGCTCTAAGGGCAAAAATAAGATCGCATTTCCAAAAAGCTATCTTGGAAAGGATTCATTAGATTTTAGTTTCAGCGGAATCAAAACCGCGGTATTATATTATGTGCGTAACCATATCACACCCCCGGGGTGTGATATATCACACCCCGGGGATGTGAGCGGTTTGATAAGCGATATATGCCATGCCTTTCAAGAGGCGGCGCTCGATGTGCTGGTGGAAAAGGCGTGTCTTGCTGCCAAAATCAAAAAGGTTTCAAGGATTGTTATAGGCGGAGGCGTGGCTGCAAATTCAAGGCTTCGGGACAAACTAATTGATGCGGCGAAGTTTTTAGGAATTAAAGTTTATTTTCCAAAGATGGAATATTGTCTTGACAATGCAGCTATGGTAGGAGTGCTCGGAGAGGAACTTTACAGAAGAGCTCACAGGTCTAATCTATATTTAACAGCCCAACCAAATCTGGAGGTGGTTTGATGCTTAACGAGTGGACTATTATTTTCAGACTTGTACTTGCTGCGGTCTTAAGTGGTATAATAGGTTTTGAGCGGGAGTTCCACGGAAGGGCAGCAGGCTTCAGGACACATATACTTCTGTGCATCGGCTCAACGCTTGTCATGCTCACGTCTCTACATATATTTGATGTATACTATAGTAGAGTGCCGGTTGATCCGGGTAGGATTGCGGCAGGCGTAGTTACAGGAATAGGTTTTCTGGGTGCAGGCGCCATCATGCATTTTCGTTCATCCGTAAGAGGCCTGACGACAGCCGCGAGCCTTTGGGTTGTTGCCGGCTTAGGCCTTGCAGTTGGGTCTGGATTGTATCTTGGTTCAATTGTGACAACGATATTAACTATAATAGCCCTTATGATATTCTCAAGGCTTGAACATGCGATGATAAGAAGGGATTGGTATAAGACTATTATCATCGAGTCGAAAGAAAGCATAGACCAGCTTAAAACGATACGAGAGATACTGGCGGAGTGCAGGAGCGAAATCACAGACTTCGAAATTGATCGCGCAAAGGATAGCATCAATATGGTTTTAAAGTTAGGGGTGAAACTCTACGATACGCGATGTGCAAATCAGTTGATAGAAGAGATTGGCCGTCTGGACGGCGTGAAAAATGTGAAGTGGGAGATGGAATGAGGCAGTACCTCGGGACAATTTTTTCTATCGAAAAAATCGGAGGTGGCATATGATAGGAAGGAAGGATAGGAAGCACGAGATGGAGAAGGTACTCGATGTCGATGCCTCTATGCAGGGGTCATTGGTATTCAAGGATCCGGTTAATTTAAAGATTAACGGAAGAGTCGAAGGAACGCTGAATACCAAAGGCAACTTATTGATAGGGGAGCATGCGGCAGTGAGTGCCGACATTACGGGTGACTCTATTGTTATTGCCGGGAAAGTGAACGGTAATGTGCATGCCTTGAAAGAGCTAAAGCTGATATCCCCGGGCTGCGTGGTGGGCGATATCAGAACCCCCCTCTTGAGCGTAGCAGAGGGCGCCATCTTTGAAGGAAATTGCAAAATGCTATCCAAGGCAAAATCAGAGCACACCTCCAGACAGAACGTCATGTCGCCTGAGGAATTGGCGAAATATTTAGAAATCGACACGAGCCTTGTGTTCGAATGGGTCAATTCCGGAAAGCTGCCAGGGGTGAAGGAAGGAGACTCCTGGATGTTCGACAGGACAAAGGTTGACGAGTGGGTGGCGGCGGGGAAGATCAGATAATATTTAACACATGCCCGAGAAACTGCTTAGCATAAAAGAAGTAGCGGAGTATCTCAAGATTTCCGAAGAAGAGGTGAAGCGCCTTGTGGATGTAGGCGAGATACCAGCTTACAAGATCGGCGATACGTTCTTAAGGTTCAGAAGAGAACAGATCGATGCCGTG
>JAHFGO010000087.1 GCA_023247385.1 Candidatus Omnitrophota bacterium
CCTTTTGAGACTCGGAACTTCTACTATTCCGCTTGAGGAGTTTCCGACAACTGCGTCCATATACTTAACAGTTGATAGGTATCTCAACTGGCCCAAAGATACAAAACTCACGCATCTTTCGGGATTCTCTTTTACATATCTATCTATAAGCCTTATTATACTCCTGCCATAGGTATCGGCATTCGGCATTGTAAAGATCGCCTTTAAATCTTCCATCTCATCCAATGCGGCCAAGACCTCTTTAAATTGAGATTCGGCATTGTCTTTTTCGAGGGTCACGGGATGAAAAGTCACAAGGACATTTCTTCTCCCAAATTTGAAATTTAACTCCTTTTCCAGCCTCTCTTTCGTCAATAGCTTCGATCTCTTTATATTGTCAACACCTAGGGCGCCGACATTGAATACCCTTTCAGGCAATTCTCCGAGTTGTATCACTCGTCTTCTGTACTCTTCTGTTGCGACGAAATGAAGCATGCTCATCTTCGTGATAGAATGCCTCATCGCGTCATCTATTGCGCCTTCTGTTAGCTCTCCGCCGTGAATGTGGGCGATTGGAATCCCGGACACGAAGCTGGATATGGCAGCGGTAAATATCTCGAATCGGTCGCCCAATATAACCACGAGATCGGGTTTTAATCTGCTTATAGCATCCGCGAAACCGATGAGGCCTATGCCCATAGATTTTGTTATGCCTTGGCCTGTATCGCTTGATAAATGCATCTCCACCTTTTCATCTATTCTAAATCCGTCTTTTTCTATCTCTTGATAGGTATATCCGAATTCGGGAGATAGATGCATTCCGGTAGCGATTACCTGCAGCTTGAATCGACCGTCAGATTTTATCTTATTTAACAATGGACGCAGCAAGCTGTATTCAGCGCGGCTGCCTGTCACTATACAAATCTTCTTCATATTTTTATACTCTCATTCGCGTTGAAATCTTTTTTGGCCCGCAGGCCTAGCACCTCATCCCATCTCATTGGACTGATGCCCTTGCCGGCGCGTTTTGCGGTGATATTTTCTTCGGTAAAGATGTCGCCTCTCTTTATTCGCCTGGATGCAACGATGCTTTTTCTTACCAAATTGATATACTTTGATTCCGATTGTGAAGGCCTTTTTATACCATCGCCCAATGCCTTTTCAATATTCCTTATCGCTATCACCAGCTGCTTCAATTCCGCCGGCTCAAGGCTTGCTTTATGGTCAGGGCCCTTCATGCGTCTGTCCAGCGTAAAATGCTTTTCAATGACAGATGCGCCTAACGCCGCTGCCGCTATCGGCACCTCTATGCCTAAGGTGTGATCGGAATAACCGACGTTTACCTTAAATCTATCTCTTATGGTAAGCATCGCTTTTAAGTTTACATCTTCTACGGGCGTAGGGTATTCGGTATTACAATGTAATACGGTGATATTACCTTTCTTTGTTCCCGCCGAGATCAGAATATCTATCGCATTTCCTACTTCTTTTAATCTCGCCATACCGGTTGACATCATAATTTTTTTATTCAAAGAACCTATCTTCTTCAAAAGGGGGGGATTCGTTATCTCTCCCGAAGGTATCTTCAATATCTTTAGACCAAGTTTGACTAAAAGATCTATGCTCTCCAGATCGAAAGGCGAGGACAGGAAAACGATATTCCTTTGTCTGCAATAGTCTATCAGGCTTTTATGCGCATTTATATCTAATTCAAGATTCTTTAGCATGTCGAATTGAGATTCCCTTCTACCGGTCGTTATTTTCTGGTAATCGACCTTTGGAGCAAATGGGCTTATAACCATTTCAGCTTTAAAGGTCTGAAACTTTATCGCATCTGCGCCGGCATCTTTGGCCACCCCGACCATCTTCTTTGCGGTATCTGTACTGCCATTATGGTTGACGCCTGCCTCAGCTATGATGAATACTTTCTTATTCATAACCTTTTCTGTCCATCGCGTATATTATGATAAACTACCGCACCGGCGCTAATCATGCAGCATTTACCGATCTTTATATACTGGATCACATTTGCTCCGGTTCCGATATGCGTGTAACCACCCACCCTAACGCCGCCGCTTAGCGTAACACCCGGAGCCACATGCACGAAATCGCCTATTACGCAATCATGGTCGATAGATGCGGACGTATTGATTATCGTATTCCTTCCAATCTTGGTGCCGGGATTTATGACGGCGCCCGCGGCGACGAATGCGCCCTCTTCAACATGCACATCTTTGGCTACCACTGCTTTCTGATGTATGATAACAGGTAAACTAAATCCTATCTTTTTTAACTTATTGTAAATCATTTTTCTATGGCGGCAGTCACCGATAGAACCGATGCTTATAAACGCATTTCGTATCCCCTTTTTAAATAATTGCGGCAATAGGACATCGGAACCAATGACTTTGACTCCTAATACATGGGTTCCTTTAGGCGATTTGCTATCCAATATCCCATAAATGTCGAATTGTCTTGACGTCTTAATCGCATCTATCACAACCTTGCTATGTCCGCCGCCGCCTATTAAAATAATATGTTCCATCTATTTGCTTTCCAACTTCTTAAAAATATTTTGCAATTCCTGAAATTGCCCCATATCAAGCCACGATTTTTCAGACACGGGATAGATGCCTATCTTCTTCTTCCGTTTGATATAGTCGTTTATTAAATCCGTCATGTGATATAGCCTGTTCTTTGGTATATCCTTCAGGACCTCTTCTTCCATAATATACAAACCCGCGTTAACCATGTAATCGTATTCTGGCTTCTCTGTAATCTTCTTGAGGATCCCGCCCTGCTCAACCTCGCATATGCCGTAAGGTATCGTATAGTGTTTTAAAGAGACCGTCAGGGTTATGATGTTTTTGTTCTCTTTATGAAATTTGAATATATCCGCATAATCGGCATCTATTAAAATGTCGCAATTGGTAACAAAGAATGTGGTAGCTATGCGATCTCTCATTAAGTGGAGGCTCCCTATCGTCCCAAGGGGCCTCTCTTCCTGAATATAATGTATGTTATATAAATGCCTGTGGTCGGCAAAATAGGCTTTGATGATATTTGATTTGTAATTGAGGGATAGATAAAAATCCTTGCATCCGAAATCGATGAACCTGTCCATTATGAGTTCTATTATGGGCTTTTCCCCTACCGGCATAAGCGGCTTCGGTAATATATTAGTGAACGGCGATAGCCTCGTGCCTTCTCCGCCAGCCATGATCACGACCGGTATCCTTATCGGCTTATGTCTCTTTAATTTATTGTCAAAAATATCCAGCCACCATATAGCGGAGACTATCCTCTTCGTATCATCGACGATTGGGATGCACTCTATCACCTTCGAAACCATCGTCTCCTTGGCCTCTTCTCTGGTGCAGCCGTCTCTGAGACAAACGGGGTTGGGATTCATGACCTTGAATATCCTCTTCGATAGACTCGTGCCTTTTAATATCCATCTCCTGATATCTCCATCGGTGACAGTCCCTAAAAGCCTATCTTTACTATCTGCCACAAATAGCGTCTTCTCTCCCATCGCATCCATCTGCTTCAGGGCTTGTTTAATAGTGAACTCCGGGTTTATGATTACATTTTTCAATCTTTCCATATTATCCTTTTAACCTCTTAATGGTAGATGCTACTTTATCTATCTCGTTTTCTGTCAGATTACTGCTCGAAGGTATATTCAAAGTATTCCGCCAGAACCATGATGCCTTCTCTATCCTGTAAGAACGGTTATTGATATATGGTCTCTGCAGATGGTTCAGATACCAGACTGGTCTCGCCTGGATGCCGTTGGCTTTAAGATGTCTCATCAACTCCTCGATATCCATTCCATATCTTTTTTTATCAATGATTAGGGAATAGAGCCAATAATTGGGACTGGTGCCGTCCGGGATACCCAGAAGCTCTGCCCCTTCGACAGCCTCCAGCCTCTTTTTATATAATTCATAATTTCTCTTCTTAATCTTGATGAAACACTCCAATGCTTCCAGTTGAGCGATGCCCAATGCCGCCTGCAGGCTGGTCAATTTAAAGTTATATCCAACTTCGTTATGAATATGCCTAATGGGATCGTCTTTGGCCTGAGTTGAAAGGTGCCTGGCCCTGAGCGCTTGCTTTTCATCTTTCGTGATGATCATCCCCCCGCCGCCGCAGGTCACGATCTTGTTGCCGTTAAAAGAATACACTCCGAAATCCCCTATCGTGCCTGTAAACTTATCCTTGTATCTGCCTTCTATGTAATAAGCGCCTAGGCTCTCGGTCGCATCCTCAATCACTTTTAAATGATATTTCGCTGCCACATCTATCAGGTCACCCAAATTGCATGGATTTCCAAAGACATGAACGGGCATTATTGCTTTTATTATCCTATTGCTAGCTCTATTCTTGAGCCCATCCTTTGTGACTGCGCATTCTCTTCTGCAAAAATTCTCTATCTTGTCAGGGTCGATATTCATATGATCATCGCAATCCATAAAAACAGGTTCGGCGCCGAGGTATCTGACCGCGTTGGCGGTGGCTATAAAGGTCAGCGTTGGAGCAATGACCTCATCGCCTCTATCTACCCCTGCCAATCGCAGGGATAGTTGTAATCCGCTTGTGCCATTGACGCAGGCAACGGCATATTTCGCACCGATTTTTTTTCGGAGCTTCTCTTCAAATTCTTCAACGAATTTACCCGCCGACGAAACCCAGCCGCTGTCAAGACATTCTTTTACATATCTCCATTCATTGCCTTTAAATGCAGGAACGCTGAGCGGAATAATCGGCTGCTTCATGTCTGATTTCCTATATATTGTAAATACCCACTTTGTATCTAGCGAGGTTGTCCTTAAACCATCCGATGGTGTATTTTAATCCATCCTTTAAATGGCATTCGGGCTTCCAGCCAGTAAGTGTCCTTATTTTTTTGTTGCTGCCTAACAATCGATGGACCTCCGAATCATCCGGCCTCATCCTTTCTTTATCTATCTTAATTTTAGCCTTGGGATTTATCATTCGTATCAACTCCTGCGACAGGCTCCTTATGCTGATCTCATCTCCGCTCGATATATTGATCTCCTTGCCCACCGTTTTTTCTGACATAGCTATTTGACAAAAAGCCCGGCAAACATCTACGACGTAGGTGAAGTCTCTCGTTGGAGACAAAGACCCCAGTCGGATCTCGCCTAGTCCCGATAGAAGCTGAGTTATGATGGTTGGTATCACGGCTCGGGCGGATTGCCGCGGGCCATAAGTATTGAATGGCCTCACAATCGTTATAGGGGCATCGAAGGAACGGATGAAAGATTCAGCTATCTTGTCAGCCGCTATCTTGCTTGCGCTATACGGCGACTGGGCCTGGTGCGGATGTTCCTCATCGATAGGGACGTACTTCGCCGTTCCATAAACTTCGGATGTTGAAGTCACAAATATCCTCTTTGTGCCGAGCTTCCTCGCCGTCTGTAATATATTCAACGTGCCCTTTACGTTGGTATCAACGTAGGCATCGGGCGAATGATATGAGAACGGTATCCCTATCAAGGCGGCAAGATGAAAAACCATGTCCATGCCTTTCAAGGCCTTCTCCACGCCGTTCGGATCTCTTATGTCCCCGGGATAGACATCTATATTATACAAAGTCTTTTTATCTAAACTATCGAGCCATCCCCAGGAATTGAATGCATTGTAATAAACAAAAGCGCGCACATCACAACCATGTCCTAACAGCATCTCCACGAGATGACTCCCTATAAAACCATCTGAGCCGGTTACCAAAACCTTTGCATTCTTTAAATTCATCTATACATATCCTTTCAAAGTTTTAATATACGCGCTTAATCCATTTCGGCGCAAACTTCCTGACGCCGGATGGAATGAAAGGCGCAAGAAAATCTGTCATTTTATAAAATATTTTATAAAAATAATAAAGTTTTGGGTTTGTCTTCCGATAAAGATGAAGCTTCACCTCGTTTCTTATCCTATAAGACCAGCTTCTCCAGACACTATCGGGTTCGCGCGTCAGATTAACGATCGGCGAGCCTCCATGCTCAGCCACTAGATCAAGATAGGCTTCTGTATTCTTTATAAGGCTCTTCACCTCCACGTATTTCCATATCGGTGTTTCGGGAAGCGGAATCATATAATTCAATGAATATTGGTAAGCATCGACATCTTTTAAAAACCGAATAGTCTCATCTATCGTCACGCTCGTCTCGCTTGGTGAACCGATGACTAACTGAACTAAGCTGAATATCTTCATCTTATTGGTCAATAAGGTTATGTCGATATTTTGGTTTCTTGTAACGCCTTTGCCGTATTCCCTCAGGATTATATCGGAACCGGATTCTTGGCCATAATGTATGCTTATGCACCCCGTATCCCGTAATCTTGTCAGGATCCCTTCGTCGATCTTGTCAACGCGCGCGCCTGCCACTAGATAAAAGATGTCGATCTTCTCCTTATCAAGCGCATCACAAAAATCGAACATCCATTGGCGGCTCGGATTGAATAGTTCGTCGCTGAACAGGAATCCATTGATATCATATCTATCTTTAAAATATTTGATATATCTGGTTACATAATTGACGCTATGCTGCCTGATGCCCCGGACATGTCTGTAACAGAAGCTGCACCTGTGAGTGCAGCCCCTTGATGCGATGATAGGAATGTAATATCTTCTTCTCCCTATCCTCTTTATTAAAGCATCATAGCGCGAATTATGTTTATGCGTGAGTCTATAACTATCAAGCCAATCCTCTATGTCAAGCAGGTATCTTTTTATATCGATAAGATGAAAAGGCGGGATGGGAATAGAATCCAAGTCACTTATCTGTTCTACTGGCGGCGTAGTCACGACCCTGCCATCATCTGAATACGATATCCCAGGGGTGCCATAGAAGTTCCCTTCATCTTCAACCTTTTTCAAAAAGTGCGGCAGGCTCGTTTCAGCCTCACCATGAAAAACAACATCCACCTCTGTCTTTGTTAATAACATCTTATAAACAGAGGCAAGCGGGCCGCCTGCGATCTGTAATATCTCCGGATGCATCCCCATTATATATTTAGACAGGATCTTGGCTCTGCCATATGATGTCGCGATGCCGCCGTAACCGACTATGGATGGCCTGAATGCTTCTATAGTATCTCTTATCATATTCAGGTTTCCGGAATCAAATTTTTTAAGCTCCATGTCATCGAGATAGGGATCGACTATCATTGCCTTGTGGCCGCATCTTTCGATGATGCCCGCAGCATACAGTAAACCGAGGGGTAGGAAGAATCCGCCTTTCCCTTTTCGTGACGGAACATTTATAAGCAGGATATTCATATTATTTTTTTAAATGTTTCCACCCACTGTTTTTGCCAGTCATGATCCGCTTTGCAAAACTTATCAATAAATT
>JAHFGO010000014.1 GCA_023247385.1 Candidatus Omnitrophota bacterium
ATAGATAAGGCAATCCTGAAGTCAGAGATAGGCATAATACCAACTAACGACGGCAAGGCGATCAGGTTATCGATTCCCTCCTTGACTAATGAACGCCGCGCCGAACTTGATAAGATCCTAAAAAAGATAGCAGAAGACGGCAGAGTTTCAATAAGGACTGCAAGGCATACTGCTATTGAGAGCGTCAGAAAAGCGGAAAAAGACAAGGTGGTAACCGAAGACGATAGATTTAAAACGCAAGACGAAATTCAAAAACTCACCGATAAATATATAAAAGAAATAGATAATCTTTTAGCAGCGAAGGAAAAAGAGATACAGGCGTGAAGGTCCCTCGCTTCGCCTGAAATCCTCCTATTCGTCAGATTTCATGGCTTGCCCGGGATCAAATTTACTTCGTAAATTTGGGCCGCTAGCTCATCTGGCAGAGCACCACACTTTTAATGTGGTTGTGGCAGGTTCGAGTCCTGCGCGGCTCACCAAATTTTCTGCAGTCTCTCTCAGGAAAATTTGCCCCTGAGGCACCGAAAGTGCCGAAGGACCTTAGACCGCTGAAGTACCTTTGGCCGACGAAAGACCTTAAGATCCTCCGGAATAAGAAAATCCCGCACCATTAATTTTATTCTTCATTTTTTTACTTGACAAAAAGACACTAATATGGTATCATTCAAACCATGAAACTAATAACAAAACGAGCGGATTACGCCATAAGAGCACTCTGTGTCATGGCTAAAAATGGACAGAGGATGTATTCCGCTTTTGAATTGGCGAAGAAGCTGAAAATTCCCGGGCCATTTTTAAGGCGGATACTCCAGATATTAAATAAAAGAGGGGTACTCAAATCGTACAAAGGCCAGGGCGGCGGTTTTATATTGGCCCTTCAGCCCGATAATATTTTTTTAATCGATTTGATAGAGATATTTCAGGGGCCGGTTAAACTAAACGAGTGTCTCTTTAAAGCGAAGATCTGCCCGAGCATAAGTACTTGTATTCTAAGGCGAAAAGTGGATGAAATCGAGAAATTTGTGGTCTCGGAATTAAGTTCAATCAATATAAACTCGTTA
Source organism: Candidatus Omnitrophota bacterium (assembly GCA_023247385.1). Classification (GTDB taxonomy): domain Bacteria; phylum Omnitrophota; class Gorgyraeia; order 2-01-FULL-45-10; family 2-01-FULL-45-10; genus JAHFGO01. The sequence goes on from JAHFGO010000014.1 coordinate 1,062, forward strand.
CTAAACTAGGAGACGTTAAAAATGGAACAAAGAGAAAAGCGGGAAGAATTAAAACAGATGTTAAAACGTCTTCATGAGGCAAAACCCGAAGAACTGGCGACAGTCAAGAAAGAAGCTGCGAAGTATTTCAAAGATACCGATCCTAAAGAACTTGCGCTCGCTGAGCAGGAATTGATTCAGGAGGGTACCAAGCGAGAGGAGATGAAGAGGCTATGCGATGTGCATCTTGAGGTGATGAAGGAACAGCTTGGCGCAAAGGCCAAGGCCTTAAAGCTTCCGCCATCGCACCCGATATCCATCTGTAAAGATGAGCACACTATAATAAAACGTAACTTGAAAAAGCTTAAAAATACACTGGGAAAAATAAAGAAGGCTACATCGTTTGATAAGGCAAAGCACCAGATTGATACCCTGAAAGAGCTTTCACACTTTTTTATGGAAACAGAAAAACATCACCAGAGAGAAGAAGAGGCTATATTCCCAAGGCTGGAAGCTCATGGCGTAGTAGAACCGCCTCAGATATTCAAAGAGGACCATGTGGAATTCATGGCAAAGAAGAAAGGCCTAAAAGAAATTGTGATGAATACAGAACAAGTGGAATTTAGCAAATTTTTAGAGACAGTGGCTCCGATAATAGAGTTTCTGACCAAGAAATTAGAAGAGCATATATATAAAGAGGACAACATCCTATATCCTATGGCCTATGAAACATTAGAAAAGGGCGAATGGGTCGAGGTGCGCAAGAAATTCGATGCTATAGGCTACTGCTGTTTTGCGCCGGCCGATTTAAAAAAGAAGAATAAGAAAGGGGTCACTAAAAAACGGAAGAGATGACCTATGGAAAAGTATTTGAATACGCCTATCAAAGAAGTGATTACTAGATTCCCCAAGGTTGCCAATATCTTAAACGAATACAATATTGGCTGTGTTCCATGTAGCGTGGGCTCCTGCCTACTAAAGGATATCGTGGAGATACATAATCTCTCTATTAAAGAAGAGCAGGAGTTGATGGCCAAGCTCGCTAAAATTATTTATCTTGGCCAATCAGTAGCGATACCCAAACTCAAAAGAAAAATGCAGTCTAAATCCGGGGAACTGAAATATTCCCCTCCAATTAAAAAATTGGTGGATGAACACACTTTAATAAAAAGATTAATAGCGCTCATACCGGAAATTATTGAAACTGTTAGGACAAGTCCAAAAATCGATAAAAATTTAGTCTTGGGCGTTACGGATTTCATCAGATCCTATGCCGATAAATTTCATCATGCCAAAGAGGAGGAGATACTTTTTAAATATTTTGATGCGAACCTAGATATCCTCAAGACAATGCTTCAGGATCACGACACAGGCCGCAATCATGTGAAGGGCACAATAAAGGCGCTGGAAGAAAATGATAGGGAAGCGATCGCTATGCATCTGAATGGTTATAGAGAGCTGTTAACAGAGCATATCAAAAAGGAAGACGAGATATTATATCCATGGATGGATAGGAATCTGTCTACGACGCAGGTTGGCGAGTTGTTCAGCAAATTTAGCGGAGTGGATACTACATATGGAAAGGAGGTGCCCGAGAGGTGCGAAAAATTTGTGGTAGGGTTGGAACAAAAAAGCGCAAAAAGGTGATCCCTCGAACGCTCCTATTCGTCGCGTTCTCGGGATGAAACTTCGCAGAAACCAGACTCTTAGCTTAGAGAAGTTCCGCGAAGCGAAATTTACACGTAAATTTCAAAAGGAGGTAGCAAAATGAGCGCATTTGAAGGTTGCCCAGGTTCAAGAATGCAGGATTTCAGAGAAAAAGATAAAGAATCAAAAGAGGAAAGTGGAAAGAGAGGGTCGCAGCTAAGGCAGTGGCCAATACAGCTGCATCTAGTTTCACCGGAAGCACCATATTATCAAAAGGCTGACGTGCTTCTGTCAGCGGATTGCGTGGCTTATACTATCGGAGACTTCCACAAGGATTACTTAAAGGGGAAGAGCATCGCCATCGCCTGCCCTAAACTCGACGAAGGCCAGGATGTGTATGTTGAGAAGATAAAGTCTTTTATAGATGACGCCAAGATCAACACTCTTACGGTGCTGACAATGCAGGTGCCTTGCTGTGCAGGGTTGGTGGCGATAGCGCAACAGGCGCTTCAGTCAGCGAAGAAGAAGATCCCGATCAAGTCTATCGTTGTAAGCCTTCAGGGAGACGTCCTCTCGGAAGAATGGGTGTAATGATCGATTTCGAAAGTCCCAAACTGCACGTAAAAGAGGATGTGCTGAAAAGGGCAGTTGATACGGCAAAGAATAATATCATATCGACTATTGTAGTTGCCTCCACGACCGGAAGCACCGCCCGACAGCTTTTAGGGCTTATTAAGCAAGAAAGGCTGAAAGTAATTGTGGTGACACATGATGAAGGACGGAAGTTGCAAGATAGAAGGTTTGATGGCGACATACGTAAAGAACTTGAGGCAAATGGGTTTACAATATATACACACAACCCTGGCTGGATCCTCCTCCGCAAGATTACATCAAGGATTTTTGGCAGATTCGGTTTTCCGCGTTGGTATGAGCATCTTAAAGAGGTCAAAGAAAGATATGGGACAGGAATAAAGGTTTGCCATATTATCGTTCAAATGCTGGAAGAGGGAAATGTTTTAAAAAACGAAAAGGTGATAGCAATTGCTGGCACAAAAAGCGGCGCCGACAGCGCAGCCATATTTACGATTAGGTCACAAAGTAAATGGCCGATTTTAGAAGAAGTTATCATAAATTGGCCCTGACATATTTAGGGGGGATATATGTGCGAGATCCAGACAAAATGGAAACAGCCATTTTATGAAGATGTGGGGCCTATAAAATTAAGAGATCCACTGGCAGAACTGTTGGGCGCGATTGAAGAAGGAGAAGAATTCGTCTTCACTTACGGCGATGCTATAAAACTCGCTGGTCATTCTTGCCCTGCTGTATCTGGTGCCTATAAGATAACCCAGAAGGCGCTAATGGCACTATATGGGAATGCTATACCCGTAAGAGGTCAGATCAGCGTGAGGGTCTTGGGCAGCATTCACAACGGCGCCAATGGCCCGATCTCTCAGGTTATAAGTCTCATAACCGGCGCTGCACCCCAGACAGGCTTCGCTGGGTTGGGCGGAGAGTTTGTGCGTAAGAACAAATTGATATTTGATGAAGAAAATGAGGAGCCGAATGCTTTTGTATTTACCCGGGATGATAATAAAATGTCGGTGAAGGTTACATATCATCCAGAACACGTTCCACAGAAAGATGAAATGTCACGACTTTTTACAAAATGTATTTCTGGAACAGCGACAAAAAAACAGAAGGAAGAGTTCATGGCGATGTGGCAGGAGAAAGTTAGAACTGTTTTATTTGAAGAAGTCAAAAACTTATTTACAGTCGAAAAGTTGAACTAAAAAAGGACGGAGGTGGTAAAATGAGTCCTAAGAAAGGGTCTGTAAAAGTAGGTGAGCTCATCTCCGAATTACAGAAGGACCACATTGAACTATCTAATCTCGTATTTTCTTTTCAAAACGCGTTAACGGCATCTGATAAAAAAGAGGCTGGAAAAATCCTGGGCAAGATAGTTGATATGACAAATAACCACTTTAAATTTGAAGAAGGATATCTGTATCCACGCATACGTCGATTAATGTCTGAGGTGATCGAGAAATTAGGCGGTGAACAAAAGACTATAAAAGGATTTATAAGCCAGATGCAACATGCGTTACATATGACGAGAGTCAATAAAAACAGATTATATGATATATCACGATTTATTCCACTGGTCTCGCAACATCTAAAGGATTGCGATGATTTGATTGTAACAGCTGATAAATTTGGTAAAGAAGAAAAGGATGAACTGAATCGGAAATTCAAAGAATATCGTAAGAAGTAAAAACGAGGAGGATCAAAATGAAAGAAAGAATAGAAAAGGCGTTAGAGACTATCAGGCCGGCCCTGCAGGCTGATGGAGGAGATATTAAGCTGGTAAGCGTCGAAAATGGCATCGTTAAAGTTCATCTTACTGGCGCTTGCGGCGGTTGTCCGATGTCTCAAATGACGATGACAGAGGGCGTAGAGAAGGCTATTAAGAGTGCGGTTCCTGAAATTAAAAAAGTCATAGCTGTTTAATTAATAGAACCATTTCAAAATCGGAGGTAAATAATGGCTGAATCTAAGCTGCGCGTTGAGCTGCTTAGCATGACCAAGGAGCCTATAAAAGTTATCTATTCAGCGTGCAGGCAGTGCTACGCTGCCAAATTTTCATATGAGATATATAAGAGCTGTTTTGATGAGGTAGGCCAATCCAAACAGGAGGAATTTATAAAAGATATCGTGAAGTAAGGCCACGAGACGCCGCTTGAGCATGTGAGTATGAGTTTTGCCATAGAAGGCGCCTCCCGCACCTGCACGCACCAATTAGTGAGGCACAGACTGGCTTCCTATTCACAACAAAGTCAGCGCTATGTGAAAGAATTTGAATTTGATTATATAATTCCTCCAAGCATAAAGCAGGACAAGAAGTTGTTGGAGATTTTTGAAAATACGATGCGCGCCGTCCAAGATAATTATATCTCTATAGTAAATATGCTGAAGGAAAAAGGGAAAAAAAGCGAATCTTGTTATGAGGATGCAAGGTTCCTCTTACCTGGTGCAGTAGAGACTAAGATAGTGGTTACTATGAACTGCAGGGAGCTTATTTACTTCTTCAAGGTGAGATGCTGCACGAGGACTCAGTGGGAATTAAGGAGGCTGGCCATCGCGATGCGGGATATATGTAAAAAAGTCCTCCCCGCTGTATTTGAAAAAGCCGATGCGAAATGTGTATATTTAGGATACTGTCCGGAAGGGCCTAAATTTACTTGCGGTAGATATCCGCTTAAAGAGACCGTGCTACAAAAATAAAAAATACCAGATTTTGAAAGGGTGCTTATGAAGATCGATACTGTAAAGGCGAGTGAAAAATTTATAAATGTTGTCCTCAAGGCAGCGCGTACGGATAAGGACAACTCTAAGCTGTTGAGGAAGACCTTGATCGGCCTCTTGAATAAAATAGGGGCTAAGAATTTTGTTACACTTACCGCCGATATCCTGAAAAACAAACTACGCATAGAAGGATGTAATGACGTCAGGACGCCCCTCAAAGGCATATTCGAGATTTCGCTGAAAGAATTGGAGAAGGCTATATCCGATAAGGAATACCACCTTCCTCAGGAGCATCCCATATCTTTCCTATCAAAGGACCATAAAGATAGCGTCAATAAACTAAAATCACTAAATTCCGAACTCGAAAAAATAAGCGAAAGGGCCTATTTTACAAAAGTTCAAAATAAAATTAAAGATATAAAGGATTATTATGCAGAGCTTGACAGTCATATCAGGAAAGAGGAGGAGATTCTGTTTCCTGTATTAGAAAAGAGCGGTATGAAAGAGCATCCGGATAGCCTGAGAGAAGAACATAAGACATTTAGGGCGTTGTTGTCTGAGGTAATCGAAGAATTTGAAACTTCGACCGCAGAGAATCTCGATACTGCAATAAAAGGCTCCAAGAGATTTGTAGGGAAATTTACTCCTGATATATGTAATCATATTTTTCGTGAGACTTACATATTCTATCCCGCAGCGCTTGAATTTATCACTGATGCTGATCAGTGGAAAAAGATACGTAAGGAATTTGATCAACTCGGTTAACGTTTAAGGCCCCTATAAAGACAAAACGAGTTTATGAAAAACCCGATGAAAGCGACGGGACGAGAATCTTGGTCGATCGCCTGTGGCCGAGAGGTTTGAGTAAAGAGAAAACAAAAATAGATAGATGGCTAAAAGAGATTGCTCCTACGGATGCCTTACGAAAATGGTTTAGTCATAAAGAGGAACGTTGGGAGGAATTTAAAAAACGCTATATTAAGGAATTAATAGAAAATAAGGACATCCTCAAAGAGCTAAAAGGCATTTCAGAAAATAAGACCGTTACCTTATTATATGCTGCAAAAGACGCAGATAAGAATAATGCTAAAGTGCTTTTAGGGGTTCTTAAAAAACGATGAGCTGGACGTGTCCGCATGAAATGAAAGGGCGTTGTAAGAAATTGAAAAAGCCCTGCAAGCCTGGTATGCAGGGCTGTATATTGAACGACAAAGTAAAATTCTTGGATTCGGGCGAGGAGGTGGGCGATATGAACGAGAATATTACGACATTGGATCTACGTCCAATGCCGCCGTTTGAAAGGCATGAAAAAATATTCCAGATTTGGGATAGTTTGAAATCGGGCGCTGTATTAAAGATTATAAACGATCACGATCCAAAGCCGCTACGATATCAATTTGAAGTAGAATACAAAAATCATTATGAATGGGCGTATGAGCAAAAAGGACCAAAGGACTGGATTGTGAACATAAAAAGAGTTTAGGAGGGACCAGAAAATGGCTAAAATAGATGTTATAACAGAATTCAGAGACGATCACAGGAAGGTCAGGGATGGGATATTGGAAATTATTTCAGCCCTGCAGACAAAAGATGTGACAAAAGCAAGAAAGATTTTGGGCAGTTTAAATATAATGGTCGGGCCGCATTTCAGATATGAAGAGGAATCTCTATATCCTGCGCTTAAAGTTTTCTTGGGAGAATATGTTGACCAGCTCATATCAGAGCATGACGGTGTGATTAATACCGCGAAGACATGCGCGGAACTCTTGGCGAAGGATAAGCTCAGTGACGAAGAGGCAGAAAAAGCCGCAGATGCTGCAAGAGCGCTTCTCGTTCACGTATCGAATTGCGACGGTCTTGCTATACTTTCAGAAAGATTAAAATCAAAAGAGCTTGCAGAATTAGGAGATAAATTGGATGCCGCTAGAAAATCTGGCGTCCCGTTATTAGATTGGGCAGCCAAGATTCGAAAGAAGAAATAGAAAGGCGTATCTCTAATAGAATATGGAGAAGAAAGGTTTAGGTATAATATTCCACAGTGGTTACTACGATCGTATTTATCATGGATTTTCTATTACATTGGCCGCTTCAGCTTTAGGCAGGGAGGTAAAGCTGTTTGTAACTTACTGGACGTTGGAATATTTTAAAAAGGGTGAATCAGGAGCTATTAAGCTTGATGGAGAATCAGAAGCATACAAAGACCTTATCAAAAAGAATATAGAAAAAGGGCATTTACAAAAAATCTCTGAACTCATTACTCAGGCTAAGTCAATGGGAGTAAAGATATATGCCTGTACTAATTCCATGGGCATTCTCAATATTGCCAGAGACGAGCTAATCCCGGAAGTCGATAAAAGCATGGGCCTGACAACGTTTTTAGTAGAGACTAAAGATTCCCAACTTTTATTTATTTAAAATGTGTTATGAAAAAAGTAGTCGTTGATGATATAGAGGTGACAGTGAGCACAACTGTAGATGCTGTTGGCCTATTCTGCCCCATGCCCGTAGTGAGATTGAAGTTAGAACTGGAAAAGCTAAAGCTCAACGAGGTAGCGGAGTTTTTAGCCGACGACTCAGGGGTTTTAGAAGACTTACCAGCATGGTGTGATGAAACTGGCAACAAATTATTGTCAATAGAAAAGAATAAGGACAATGTTTTTGTCGCTTACGTAGAAAAATTAAAAGATAACTAGGGAGTTATATAATGAGAGTGATTAATTTTGATCACTTGGCCTGCGCACCAATCTTACCTGAAGTAAGAGAGATAATGCTTGGCTTTTTATCGGACGACATAGGTAATCCTCTAAGTAAGCATATAATGGGAGACAAGTCTAAAGAGGCTCTTGAAAAAGCAAGAGCTGATGTGGCAGAGCTCATCGGCGCTAATGCGGAGGACATTATATTCACGAGTTGTGGCAGCGAATCGAATAATCTCGCCATCAAAGGTTTGGCCGCCTCCGCGAAAAAAGGAAAACACATCATTGCCAGTCCCATTGAACACCACTCCGTCATACATCCTTTGAAGAATTTAGAGAAACAAGGTTTTGAAATCTCGTGGCTACATGTGAACGAAAAAGGTAGTGTAAAGGCCGAAGAAATCGGCTCTCTCATTAGGAATGATACCGTTTTAATTACTGTGACATCAGCATCAAATGAGATAGGCACATTAGAGCCAATTAAAGATATAGGCGAGATTGCTAGAGACAAAGGAGTAATATTTCATACTGATGCTGTGGCTTGCGCCGGCCTCGTGGATATAGATGTTGAAGAATTTAATGTAGATCTATTAAGTATCGCTGGCAATGTCTTTTATGGGCCGCAAGGCACAGGGGCGTTATTCGTGAGAAAAGGTGTAAGAGTAACACCTATTATAGAGGGAGGCATTCAGGAGAAAGGGTTACGTGCCGGAACACATAATCTCGCCGGCATAGTTGGCATGGCCCTGGCCGCGAGGATAGCTAAGGAAAAGCTCGCCGAGCGTAAAAATTATCTGTTAAATTTAAGAGATAATTTGATCAAAGGCGCTTTAGAAAAGATACCCGATTGTTTCTTAAGCGGCGAAGCGGTAAATCGGCTCCCAGGTCATGCGAGCTTCTGTATTAAATTTATCGAAGGAGAATCTATACTATTACATCTAAACCTTGCTGGAATAGCAGGAACGAGCGGCTCGACCTGTTCTTCTGAGGCACTGAAGGTTTCGCATGTCCTCGACGCTATGGGGATTGATCCAATCTGGGCCCAAGGGTCTGTGGCGTTCAGTCTGGGTATAGATAATACTATGGAGGATGTGGAATTATTTTTAAAAGAATTGCCGCAGATAGTAGATAAATTAAGGAAGATGTCGCCATTATCTTCCGAGAACGTTGAGCAATTTAGAAAAATGAAAAAGGACCAACACAATCATGCCATTTGAATGTCCAGGATCTCAGAGGTTTAAACAACCGACGCCAGAGTACCTAAAGTGCCCGTCCTGTAGCGAAGAGGTGGAAATATGGACAGATGAGGTACAGACTACATGTCCGAAGTGCAAGGCAAAAGTCTCGCGCAAGGAAGCTTCCAGTTGCCTTGATTGGTGTAAATACGCGAAAGAATGTGTGGGTGAGCAAAAGTACAGCAATTATTTAAAAAATAAATCCATAATTATAAAGGATAAGCTTATAAAGGAACTGGAAGAATATTTTGGCGGCGATAAGAAGAGAATAAATCACGCGAAGAATGTAATGGGTTTTGCAGAAGAATTATTAAGACACGAAAAGGCAGATTGGCATATCGTCATTCCGGCCAGCATCCTTCACGATGTTGGTATAAAGATAAGTGAAAAAAAATACGGCTCATCAGCTGGCCATTATCAGGAAAGAGAAGGGCCTGCCATCGCGCGAGATATCCTGCTCAAAACTGGAGTTAAAAAAGAGGACATAGACGAGATCTGTGAAATAATCGCGCACCATCATTCCCCCGGCAAGGTCGATACCCAAAATTTCAAAGTTTTGTATGATGCTGATTGGCTTATCAACCTGAAAGACGAAGTAGATACAAAAGATAAAGACAAATTAAAAGCTGTCATCGATAAAGTTTTTCTTACCAAGCACGGCAGGGAGCTGGCAAAAAAGATATATCTCGAACAAAATTCCGGTTTATGATATAAATATAACGGCTGACTAAAAGGGGATATACCGGTTATGGTTATTTTGTGGGCCTTAAGCGCCAGCGTACTTGTGAGCCTCATCTCTCTCATAGGGGTCTTTACCTTTTTATTCAATGAGAAGTTTCTGAACAAGGCACTAATTTTCTTGGTCTCTTTTGCAGCCGGCGCATTGATCGGGGCGGCGTTCCTGCATCTTTTGCCTGAGGCGCTAGAAAAGTCCAATACCCTTGGCACGTACCTTTATCTCCTGTTCAGCTTTGTCCTGTTTTTCATATTGGAAAGATATTTGCTTTGGCGCCATTGCCACGCCGGCCACTGCGACGTGCATCCATTCAGCTATTTGAGCCTAATAGGGGACGGCATACACAATTTCTTTGACGGCCTTATCATAGGCTCCAGTTTCGTCATAGATATCCGCTTCGGGGTCATAACCACCATCGTAATAGTCCTTCATGAAATTCCTCAGGAATTCGGCGATTTTGGCATATTGGTTTACGGAGGGTTTAATAAATGGAAGGCATTATTCTATAATTTCGTATCAGCGACGACGGCGATCCTCGGCGCTATTTTGGGCTGCTATTTCAGCAAGCAGTTTGCGAATTTCTCACAAGCTGTTCTCTCTTTTGCCGCCGGTGGATTTATTTATATAGCAGGCTGTGACCTCATACCGGAGATACACAAAGAGTCGGACATAAAAAAGGCATCACTTTCCATGGTCTTTTTTATTCTTGGAATTATATTCATGCTTCTGACCAAACTGGCACATTAAATTTAATTTGCATATGGACCGGCATAAAACAAGACATGGTTTTATAGAGCACATATTCGAATACCGCTCTGCAAGGAAGAGAAAACTTATTCTATCTCTTCTTATTACGTTGGCGGTGATGGTCATTGAATTCGCGGGCGGCCTTTTTGCCAATAGCATTGCGCTCATAAGCGATGCCGTTCACATGTTCACACACTCCCTTGCGCTCTTAATTGGCCTGGCCGCAATCTTTATAGCCAAAAATAATCCGCCCTGTCACCACAAAACTTTTGGCCTGTATAGGGCGGAGATATTGGCAGCGTTCGTCAACGGTTTTTTCCTGCTGATATTCGCCGTCGCGTTAGTTTATGAATCGATTCTCAGACTTATCCACCCGAGGGAAGTCTTGAGTGCCCAGATGTTCGTGATTGCTTTTTTAGGCCTCGCAGCCAATTTAGCAAGTATTCTCATACTTAGCGGGAGTCATCATAGGGACATAAATATCAAAAGCATTTTCTACCACATGATTTCAGACGCGGTCTCTTCCATTGGCATTGTAGTGGCAGCCATTATTATTCTGTTTACGAGATGGAATTTTCTCGATCCCTTGGTAAGCATAGGAATATGCATCTTAATCATCTATTGGTCGGCAGGCGTTCTTAAAGAATCAGCCCAGATTTTATTGGAGATGGTCCCCGCGGGTCTGGATATAGATACTTTGAAAAATGACATAGAAGCTAACTTTCCCGATGTTAAAAATATTTTTCATATTCACATCTGGACCATCACATCAGATATTCTTGCACTCTCCTGTTATATCCAACTGCATGACTCGAATAAACTGGTAAGCCAACAAGACGCCCTCACCTTTAAAATAAGAACTCACCTTTACGAAAGATATAAGATAATCGAATCCACAATACAAATTACCGAAGAAGATGAAAGCGTAACCTGCGCAATAAGGTAATGAGTCTCAAATCCAATCAGTATCCCACCATTGATTAAATTCATCTTTTGTGATAAAATTCAACCAATGAAGCGTTATGAACAGTTTCCTCACACCGCGGATATCGGTGTGCGCATCTACGGCAAAGACTTAAAAGAGCTCTTCGAGAATGCTGCCTTTGCGATGTTCGACATCATAGCAGACTTAGAAGGCCTTGAAGTGGAAGTGAAAGAGGAGATCGAGTGCCAGGCCGAAAACCAAGAAGAGCTTTTGATAGCATGGCTCGACGAACTTCTATATAATTTTTACACTAAGCAGATAATCTTCTTTAAATTTGATATAAAGGAACTTACCAATACCAAGATAAGGGCCAAGGCGCTCGGCCGGCTCGTCGGCTCTAATAGAAACCGTCTCAAAACAGAGATAAAGGCAGCCACTTATCATAACTTGAAGATTGAGAAAACAGCCGAAGGCCACAAGGTAGAAATAGTTTTCGACGTGTAAGGGAAATTGATAATATGTTATGGGAAGGCCCGTTAGAGAAAATAGATGATTATAGATGGCGTATGCCCAAAAGTTATAAAGAGGGCATGCGTGTCGACGGCATAATATATTCTAATGAGAGGATGCTGAAAGATATCCGTCAGGATAAGGCTGCCGAACAGGTTGCGAATGTCGCTTTTTTACCAGGCATAGTCAAATATTCTCTTGCGATGCCGGATATTCACTGGGGGTACGGATTTCCGATTGGAGGAGTCGCAGCGACGGACGTGGACCAGGGTGGTGTGGTCTCACCTGGAGGCGTCGGTTTTGATATTAATTGCGGGGTGAGGCTCGTCAAAACGAATCTTCGCGAAGAGGATGTCAGACCAAAATTAAAAGATTTAGTTTATGCCCTTCACAATGATGTGCCAGCTGGAGTTGGTTCAAAAGGCGAGATAAGAATTAGCGAGCACGAAGAGCGCAAGCTTTTAGTTGAAGGCTCAAAATGGGTAGTGGACCACGGCTACGGCAGGCAAGAAGACATAGACCACACCGAAGAAAATGGTGCAATAAAGGGCGCAAATCCAGACGCTGTGTCGTCGAGAGCTTATGAGCGTGGTAAAAACCAGGCCGGCACCTTAGGCTCCGGCAACCACTTCTTAGAGGTTCAGATAATAGATCAAATTTACGATGAGGTATTAGCAAATGATTTCGGCTTGGAAGTTGGACAGGCAATGCTTATGATCCATTCGGGCTCGAGAGGCCTAGGATATCAGGTGTGCGATGAATATGCAAAAGATTTTATCCATTGCCTTTCTAAATATGGGATAGATGTTCCCGATAGGCAGCTTGCCTGCGCGCCGGTGAATTCAGAAGAGGGAAAGGCGTATCTCGGCGCCATGAAGTGCGCGGCGAATTACGCCTGGGCGAACCGTCAGTGCCTGATGCATCTTGCAAGGCGCGTATTTGAAAAAGTGTTCCAATTGGGACCGACAAAGTTAGGGATGGATTTAATTTATGATGTCGCACATAACATAGCGAAGATAGAGAAGTATAATATAAATGGAAAAGAGAGAACGTTATGTATTCATAGGAAAGGTGCAACGAGAGCCTTTCCTCCGGGGCATCCGGAGCTAACACCCGCTTATCAAAAAACAGGACAGCCCGTAATAATACCGGGCGATATGGGCAGAAATTCGTACTTGCTCGTCGGCACCAGAAAAGCTGAAGAGACATTTTTTAGTACTTGCCATGGCGCAGGCCGCGTCTTATCGCGTTCAGCAGCTATAAGAGCAGGCAGAGGCAGGGTTATTTCTAGAGAACTTGAAAATAAGGGTATAATAGTGAAATCTACCGGCAGAGAACTATTGGCGGAAGAGATGCCAGAGGCGTACAAGGATGTTAATGAGGTGGTAAGCGTAGTTCATGGTGCAGGTATATCTAAGCGTGTGGCGAGGATGAAACCGATCGGGGTAATTAAGGGATAGCTGTATGGACTGTCCCTAATCAAGGAGAAGGCATGTTAGATTTAAAATTTATAAGAGAGAATAAAGACCTAATCAAAGAGTCGATCAAGAATAGGGGTGAAAAGATAGATATAGACGAACTTCTAAGGCTGGACGAAGCCCGCAGAAAGCTTCTGGTAGAGACCGAGACTCTTAAAGCCGAACGTAACAAGGCAAATGACGAGATAACAGCTATTATGAAGGCTAAAAAGAACCCTAAGGATATTATCTGTGAAATGAAGGTTGTATCCCAAAAAATAGCTGATTTTGATAAAAAAGTGGATGAAATAGACAAAAAAATAGCCAAATTTATCTATATAATCCCAAATATACCCGATAAATCAGTGCCTTTAGGTGGTCCAGAATCCAATAAGATAGTAAGATCTTGGGGCAAAACTCCAGCATTCGATTTTAATCCAAGAAACCATATAGAGTTGGCAGAACTATTAGGCATAATAAGTTTCGGCGCAGCATCAAAAATTACAGGCTCAAATTTTGTATTATATATCGGGATGGGCGCGCGTTTGGAAAGGGCCCTTATAAACTTCATGCTGGATCTCCATACAAAAAAACATGGCTACACCGAGGTCTTCCCTCCCTTCCTGGTGAATCGTAGGAGTATGATAGGAACGGGACAACTTCCAAAACTTGAAGAAGATATGTACAGGCTAAAGGATGACGATCTATTCTTAATCCCGACTGCAGAAGTTCCCGTTACCAATATCCATGCTAATGAGGTGTTGGATGAAGAGAGCCTTCCAGTATACTACACGGCATATACTGCCTGTTTTAGAAGGGAGGCAGGTTCTTACGGGAAAGATACTAAAGGCCTGATAAGAGTTCATCAATTCGACAAGGTCGAACTTGTGAAATTTGTGAAGCCTCAAGATTCTTTCGATGAGCTTGAAAAACTCCTGAATAATGCCGAAGAAGTACTGCAACTATTAAACCTGCCATATCGAGTTACGCTTCTTGCCACAGGCGATATATCTTTTGCAGCCGCGAAATGTTATGACATCGAGCTCTATGCGCCCGGTACGGATGTATATCTTGAAGTTTCAAGTTGTTCAAATTTTACAGATTTCCAAGCGCGGCGCGCAAACATTCGCTATAGGCAGAAAGATTCTAAAAAAATTACCTTTGTTCACACATTAAACGGCTCAGGGGTAGCGCTTGCTAGGCTAGTCGTAACGATATTAGAAAATTATCAAAATAAAGACGGCAGCGTCAATGTACCGAAGGCTCTGGCACCTTACATGGACGGTATAGAGGTTATAAAGTAAACGAAATAATCATGCTGAAACTTCTCATAAAATTCATCATAGGCATCCTCGTCGCCCCGGTCGCCTTTGCCGTCTCGATTGCTTTTTATAATAATATACTTCTGATAAAAGAACTTGCGAACAGTCTAAATTTTTTTGTATGGGGCATAGCAAGTTACGTCATCCTGCACTTATTATTTTATAAACCGACGTATCTTTATGTGCTTGGCCACGAGGCAGTTCACGCAGGGGTGGCCTGGCTTTTCGGTGGAAGGATAAAATCGTTTAAAGTTTCAGAGGAGGGTGGCGGCGTTGGGACCGACAAATCAAATGTAGTAATAGAATTGAGCCCCTATTTTATACCTCTATACGCTATCATCATAACCATGGTCTATTTTGTGATAGTCTCCTCTTATAATATTAGCGGTCGGACATTTGTATTTTTAATAGGCTTCGCACTAGCGTTTCATATTGTATCGACAATTGAAATCATGAAGATAAGACAACCAGACATAGTGAAGTCGGGTTACTTTTTTTCCATAATAATGGTTTACGTGCTCAATATTATAGTGATATCCGTGATCTTCGGCCTGCTGTTTCCATCATTTTCTATAAAGAAGTTTTTCATCGAGAGCTGGGGCGTGACAAAGCTTGCATATATTGCGATAATAAAGCAGCTGTTTTTTTAATGTAGCCCCTCGTCCCGAGCGACTTTAGCGATATAGCAGTCGCGAGGGACTCGGGACGATTTTCCCGAAGTAAACTGCAGCAAATAGGAAGGGTGGCTGAGCGGCTTATAGCACCGGTCTTGAAAACCGGAGTCTCCTTACGGGGACCGGGGGTTCAAATCCCTCCCCTTCCGCCAAATTTACGAAGTAAATTTGATATTGAAGCAGCGTTAAGTCCGCCAAAGGCGGATAGTTGCCGAAATGCCTTTTAAGATATGAATATGCGATCGAAAGCGGCCATTGGCGCAATAGTTCTGGTTTTATATCTGACCATAGCGGTTTACTCTACAGCTACTATTCTGAAACAATTCACATTCAACGAGGATATAGCGCTCAAGAGGTGGGGCAAAATGATTTTGAATGGGCAGGTGGATTACGAGATTGTGAAACGCGGCAGTGACGGTTATGTTCAGGCATTGAGCGAAAAAACGTGCTCTGCCCTCTATTACAGGATCGGATTCGGATTAAGGGACTATCCTTTTTTAAGCTGGCGATGGAAGGTTTTGAAATTCCCCGACATTTCGACCGCGAAAACGGAGCAGGAGAGAGACGATTACGCCGCCAGAGTATACGTGATATTTCCATTTTTGAATTTTTCATCATCCAAATTCATAGAGTACGTTTGGTCTGAGGACCTTCCAGCCGAGGCCATCATGAATAGTCCATCCGGTAACAATGTCAAGATGATCGTTGCCAGGAGCGGGAGGCCAAAAGACGATTCATGGGTTTATGAGAGCCGTAATGTTTACGACGATTACGTGAGGGCCTTTGGCGCAAAGCCGAATATGAACGCGGGCGCCATCGCTATCATGTCCGACGCCGATAGCACAAAGACGGTTGCCGAGGCCCTGTTTGACGACATAACGATAGCAAGCCAGGCAGGCATTGAGAGGAGCGTGGATAGTTTATGAAAAAAAGACATATCTACCTTGTGAACAAGGCAATGCAGTTCCGTTATATGGGTTTGGTTTTCTTTCCGCTCATAATACTTCTTGCAGGATTGTATTACCTCATCTATTATTCTGTCTTTGCTCAGATGCTGATTCCAGAAGCGATAAGCGTGACGTTATTGCCGGCGATGAAAAAGGTAAATCTGATCGTATTTATATCCGCACCGATCCTGTTATATTCACTTTTGAGAGCAGCCCTCATATACTCTAATCGCATAATCGGCCCGATACCGCGGCTTGAGAAGGATCTCGATAAGGCTATAGCCGGTGATTATTCCGTCAGGCTCAAATCGCGCGATAAGGACGAGCTAAAATCTTTTATCAGTAAGATTAATCAATTAATAGAAAAAGTTGACAGCTCAAGCAGGAGTATTACCTAAGTGGTTGAAAGCGCGCGCGTAGTCCGAGCCAAAGTTGTTCGCATCAAGCGGCGAGGGAAAAGCGTGCGATTTTCCCGAGTTAGAATATAGAAAATCGGAGAGTTGGCTGAGTGGTTGAAAGCGCACGCCTCGAAAGCGTGTTACCTCGTAAAAGGTACGAAGGTTCGAATCCTTCACTCTCCGCCAAGTAGGATATGGGGCGACGTTTAAGTAGTGCCGGAAGGTTCCTTCCGGCGAAAAATTTAGGCGGCGCTCTTTTAATATAAAGTTCGAACCGATTTTCTCGAGATATTCACGCTGTGACTCCATTTTTCCCTCCCGAACAACGCAACCCATTCTGTTTAAATCGGTTACGAAATCTTTCGCCCGTTCGAACCAATTATCGTCCCGGCCGCCAAAAAATAATAACCTCTCCTGCAAATCCTTCTTTTTATTTAGCAATTCCTCTTTCTTTTTCCTGTATTCTTCAGCAGATAGAGTGCCATCAAGGTGTAGGTCTATAAGCTTACTTATTTTATCATCTATATTAAAAATATCCCGCTCGATTTTTTGGCGGTCGGGACGTGATGACTGGACGGCCTCGTTTTTATCTTTCTCGAGTTCTCTTAAAATCCTTGCCGTCCAGTCATCACACAAAGAAACTTTTTGAAGGATATGTTTGATTTGCGCGGCAAGCTCTTCTTCACGAATATATTTTTGGGTGCAATTTGTAAGCCTCTTAGTACAGCGGTAATAACTATGGCCTTTTTGTGTCTCAGCGGTTATCATCCTGCCACATTCGCCACAGCGCATAAGACCTCTAAAAACAAATTTTCTCTCTGTCTTCTTGGGCTTGCCGCGCAAATTCATAACTTCCTGACACCTGTCAAAAAGTTTCTTTGTGATAATTGGTTCGTGGGTACCCTCGTAGGTCTCACCTTTATAGCGAAACATGCCATAATAGAGAGGATTTTGCAAAATGCGCTGATATTGGCTTACGCTTAATGGCTTATTTTTCCTGCCTGTCATGCCAAGCGAGTTAATCATATCCCGTATCTGTGCTAGCGTATACTTGCCGGTAGCATAAAGGGCGAAAGATTTCGCGATGAAAGGAGCTTTGCCCTCATCCTTGATAATAGTCCGTGAGGCACGATCATTAAGATAGCCTATAGGCGCCCACTGTGGCCATATGCCCTTGCTTAGCTTGAGCCTGATACCACGTCGTATATTCTCAGATAACGCGTCTATATAGTACTTACTCTGCCCGAATGTGATAGATAGCATGAACTTGCCCTGCGCGTTATCGTCAAACCGGTAGGTAGGAAAACGTAAGTCCTTGATAATGCCTTGATCCACAAGATATATAATCTTGCCACCATCAACACTATTCCTCGCGAGACGATCCGGATGCCAGGCCAGTATGCCTTCCGCCTTATGAGCTTGTATGCGTGCAAGCATATCATTGAAGATAGGCCTGCCGGGTTTCTTGGCTGTCTTGGATTCCACAAGCTCGCTAATAACTGTTAAACTTTCACGTTTGGCATACTGGCGTAACTCGACAAGCTGACCTTCGATAGAGAGGACCTGTCTGTCCTCATCATCCGTTGACTTCCTAGCATATATAAAGTATCTCATAGGGCAAAGCTCCTTTCATCGAACTTTATATTAAAAGAGCGCCGCCTAAATTTTTCGCCGGAAGGAACCTTCCGGCACTACTTAAACGTCGCCCCATATCCTACTTGGCGGTGTGTCTACCGCTTTGTTCGAACTACCTTCAAGGGTTCCCTTGAAGGAAAAAATTCTGTCATTGCGAGCCCCGAAGGGGCGAAGCAATCTCTAAAATAACATTCAACGCTGGCTCGGCTGTGCGCCTGCCTGCACGCTGTAGCGTCTCTAAGGAGAAAAACAGACACGTGCAAGCGCACTTGTGTTCTCCTCGCCTGTAGAGATAATGAAAGAACTTCATCGGCTCGTCGTCCACCTGCTGCCTACTCAACCTAAAACTCGCGAATGGCAGCAGTGCCGAGCCACTCGCCAGAACAGCGCAGGCAAAAAGGCAATTTTGCCGCCCCCCAAAATTGCCTTTTTGCCAAAAGATTGGTCGGCCATTCAAATATACCGAAGGTAAGGTTTTATCTTTACTTTTCACTAATATTTTAGTATTATTATAGTAGATATAACAATCGAAGGTCACTAGATACCTACCATTATAATAGTACTAAATTATTAGTGATATGTCAAGCAAGAAACTTTCTTCCATAGCCCAAAATATAAAGCAGAAAAGAAAAGAGTTAAACCTTTCTCAAGATAAACTATCTAAACTTGCCAGCGTTGCTTATAATACAGTAGTAAAGATTGAGTCGGGGGAAAATCCTAACCCTACAATAGAAACCTTACGAAAAATAGCTACAGCATTAAAAGTCGGTGTTGATAATTTAATAAAATAAAATTATGACAAAAGATTATTCGATTTTAACAAGAGAAGAACTTATCAAGATTGTTAAAAAACAAGACGCGGAACTAGATTTAAAGAGTTATGGCATTGTTTGGGATAGAGAAAAAGAACCTGAGCAGGTCGTTTTAGATTGTGAAAATAATCTGCCAATCCTGAAGAGAATTTCTAAAAAAGAGATTAACACAGATAATAGTGACGATAATATCTTTATTGAAGGCGACAATTATCACGCACTAACGGTTTTAAACTATACCCATAAAGGGAAAATAGATTTTATTTATATCGATCCACCTTATAATACAGGAAAAAAGGACGAATGGAAATATAATGATAAATTTATTGACGAAAATGATTCCTATGGGCATGCAAAATGGCTCAATATGATGGAGAAAAGAATTGAGCTGGCTAAAAATCTTTTAAAAGAAGATGGGGTCATTTTTATATCCATTGGTGAGCAGGAAGTTTCTAATCTAAATTTATTATGTAGTAAAATTTTTAGACCAGAGAATTTTTTAACTTTAATATCAAGAATTTCTAAAACCGCAAGTGATCTAGGTAATCATTTTGCTCCATCTTGCGATTATGTTGTTTGCTATGCCAAAAACAAAGCGAATATAGACACAAGCAATTTTTATGATGAGGTTGACGAAGATCTTTATACCAAAGAAGACAAGGATGGTAAATATCGAGACGATGTTGCGTTATACCAAAAATCATTAAAAGATATTAGGCCAAATCAGAAATATTTTATTGATTGTCCCAATGGCTCAAAAGTAATCCATCCTTATTCTAAATTAGATGAAATAATGAGAGATGGTGATGGTCGTTGGAGGTGGTCAAAAGAAACTTATTTTAAGAATAAACATTTATTAGTATTTAAGAAGACAAAAAATTCACCTTTATTAGATCAGGATGGAAAACAAGCGAAATATAATATTTATACAAAAAGCTATCTTGAAGATAGAAAGGATAAAGGAATAAAACCAAGAAATTTCTTGATAGACAAAAAATTTTTAAACAGACGAGGGACTGATTATCTAAAAACTCTAGGGGTCGATTTTCCTTATTCGAAACCAAAAGAATTAATCGATCATTTGATGAAAATTACCCACATTCCACAAGATGCTATAGTTCTTGATTTTTTTGCTGGTTCAGGAACAACCGGTGAAGCAGTTTTAGATATTAATAAAGAGGAAACAACCAAAAGAAAATTTATCCTTTGTACTAACGATGAAGGTGGAATCGCAAAAGAAGTTTGCTATCCTCGCATTGAAAAAATTATCAAAGGTTATATAAAACAATCAAAAAAAAGTGAAAAAATAAAAGAATTGCGCGGCAATCTCCAATATTTTGAAACTGCTTTAATTCCAGTTGAAAGAATTGATAGTATAAATGATAAGCAAAGGCATGAATTAACTGAAAAAGCAGGTTGGATGATTGCTATAAAGGAAAATACTTTTGAAGAAGTAGAAGTTTGCGAATGGTATCAGATTTTTAAAAGTAGAGATAGCGAAAGGAAAACAGCGATTTATTTCAGAGAAGATATGGATAAATTTGAGGAACTAGCAAAAAAAATCAAAAATGAAAAAACAGCTTTATATATTTTCTCCTATGGAAGAATAGACAAAAAACTTTTTAGATATTTAGGTAAAAATATTACTATCGAAGATATCCCCGAACCTATTCTTGAAATTTACAAAGAAATTAATTTAACACTTAAGGCCAAATCGAAATAATTATGATAGCTTTAAAAGATTTTCAAAAGGTGGTTATAGATCAGTTGAGTTTAGTTTTTTTAGATCTATGGAAAACGGGTAAATATAGATTGCCGCTTGTTTTTAAGGCACCTACAGGCGCAGGAAAGACATTAATGATGGCAGAATTTTTAAGATGTTTAGATGATAATTATCAATTCCATGAAGATAAAGCATACATTTGGGTGTCTTTTGGCGGAGATGTGTCATATTCACAATCAAAAAATAAATTATATCATTATTTTAATGAAGGCACCGACATGCATCTTAAGGATGTGAATAATTTAAGCGAAGGGAAACTTTATAAAAATAACATTTTCTTTATTAATTGGTCAAAAATAAAAGGGACAGATAAAGAATCCAAAAAATTAAGAAAAAGTGGTGGGGTTGGTTATGGCGGTGAAGCTATTTTTGATGATTTTATACAAAAAACAAAAAAGGAACGAGATCTTGTTTTAATCATTGACGAGGCGCACACAGAAACAGATACCCATCTAGCTAACGAAGTAATAGATCTTATTGATCCTAGAATTATTTTAAAGATTACGGCTACTCCAAGAGATCTACCAAATATTAGCGATGTTTCTCAAAAGAAAGCTGGTTTTGTTGAAGCTTTGGAAGAAGATGTAATTGCGAGCGGATTGATCAAAGAAAAAATTGTCATTCAAACAGAAGAAGATATAAAAAAATTAGAAAATAAACAGCTTACCGAAGATGAAATCATGCTTGAGCTCGCTTATAACAAAAGATTAGATTTTAAAAAAGGTTATAATGAATTAGGGCTTAATATTAATCCACTTGTTTTAATACAGCTTCCTAGTGATTTTAAAGAAAAGGAAGAAGTGCAAACAAATTTAAAAAGTCTTGTTCTAGCATATTTGAAACGAAAGGGCGTTAAAAATGAAGAAATAGCAATTTGGTTATCGGGTGACAAAGATAATGAAAAACTAAAATACATTACAGATAACGATGACAAAGTTGATTTTATGATTTTTAAAGTTGCCCCTGCTACCGGCTTGGATTGTCCGCGCGCTGATATATTGGTTATGTTCAGAGAAATTTCTAGTCCAACTTTTCATACACAAATTATCGGCAGAATAAAAAGAATGCCGGAAGCTCATCGTTACGAAAAAGAAGAGTTAAATAAGGCTTTTATTTATACAAATTATAATAAGAGCCACATTAGAAATGTTAAAGAAACTGAAAATGGAAACAAGCCCCCAGTTTATTATACGAAGCTTAAAAAAGACATCAAAAGAATTACGTTAACGACGACTTATCATCATAGAGTCGATTTTAATACGCTTACTCCGGAAGATAAATGGCAAAAATTTTTTAAGGAATTTTTAGATGTTGGATTTGATACAGTTGACAGCGTAGCAAAACAAAATGAAAACATTAATAAGATAAAATCCAGCATCGACTTGAACGTTAAGAATATAGATAATCAAATTATTGTCAATGCAGAAATTGAAAGTTTCGATAATTTTATAAATGAGATTAAAGAAAAAGGCAAGGATCTAAATTATCACTTTTCGCAGCTAGATGTAGAAAGACTTTACAACCTGCTTTGTTTTGAAGAGTTAAAGAAGCAAAGCGATGAAGAAGCAAAATATAATCCTTCTCGTTCTTGGGGGCCTTTGAAAAAAGCTTTAAACGTTTGGTTCAGTACAAGAAGCGGTTTAGATAGATCGGTTTATTATCCCATTATTGTTAATGAGTTATTGAAAGAATCTAGTAAATTGAAAATAGTAATTAGCACGGCATTAAAAGCTTTTAGGGAAAAATATGAAATTGAAGTACGAGAAAAGGAAGAAAAGGATATTTATGATTTAGAATTTCCAGAGAAAGAAGTCAGTTTTACAGACGACTATGAAGAAATTCAAGAAATAAATTCATGGAACAATCAAAAAACAATCAAAATTTCTAAAAATGCCTATGAAAAATTTTACTTGAGAAAAGATTACAAGGGGAGAGAAAATGAAATAAGTTTTATTAGATTTTTGGAGTCCCAAGAAAATATTATTTGGTGGCATAAGCAAGATAGTGTAGGAATAAATGTTTTTGCTATTGAATATTTTGATACCCAGGAAAAGAAAAATAGGTTATTTTGTCCAGATTTTATTATAACAACGAAAAGCAAGGTTTATTTTATGGATCCAAAAAATGATATAACAGCAAAAATCCAAGAAACAGCCGACAAGAATAAGGCTTTGCAAAAGTGGATTAAGAAAAATCAATCTAAATACGATTTTAAAATAGAAGGTGGAATAGTGATTGAAAAATATCCAAATTGGAAAATAAATAGAAAAGAAAATTATTTTTATGAAAATGAAGTTGACTGGGAAGTTTTAAGTATAGAATGACGAAAATCCTCTGTCTATTCTTTATCGGAATAGTAGTTCTATTATTACTAAGCCCTAATGTGTTACATCTACAATCTAAGGCCGACGAAGTGATCAGTGTTTCTAATGTTCTCGGACGTACCATTCGCCTAGATGTTCTATGTGACGATTTTGAAGACACAAACTGGTCTTATAATCCCCAAACGGAGAAATTCTATAAAAAATTATGGAGAGGAGGTTCTGGTCGCGGTG
>JAHFGO010000088.1 GCA_023247385.1 Candidatus Omnitrophota bacterium
TATGCATTACAATGCCAAGGGGTGCAGGATATTTGCAGAGGGCATGAAAGGTGTAATAGCGCATGCCATGAGCCACTAAAAAGGAGATGCGGATGAAACTTAGCATTGTTATACCGATATATCAAGGAGCCAGGACCATAGGGAATCTTACGGATGAACTTGTCGCGAAGCTAAAGTCGCATACGCTCGAGATAATTCTAATCAATGATGGAAGCACGGATTCCAGCCATGATATATGCCTTTCGCTTTTTAAGAAGTACGGCCCAACCATTAAATATATATGTCTTTCACGGAATTTCGGCGAGCATAATGCGGTATTGGCAGGATTGAATCATGCCACAGGCGAGTATGTTGTAATAATAGACGACGACTTCCAAAATCCGCCTGAGGAGATAGAGAAACTTGTAGAGAAGGCGATCAGTGATAGATTAGATGTCGTATATAGCTATTACGCTAAAAAAGAACATTCGCTCTTTAGGAATATGGGCAGCGGCTTTAATAATCTTGTGGCAAGTTATCTATTAAATAAGCCGAGGGACATGTATCTATCGAGCTTCAAATGCATGAATCGCTTCGTAGTGGGGGAGGTCATCAGATACAAGGGGCCATTCCCTTATATTGACGGCCTCATATGGCGGAGCACCAGAAATATCGGCAAGGTGCTGGTAAGGCATGAAAAGAGGGAAGAGGGAAGATCGGGATACACCTTACAAAAATTGATAAGACTATGGATGAATATGTTTGTGAACTTCTCGATCTACCCTTTAAGGATGAGCACTTTCCTCGGTGTCATCTTGTCAGCGATAGGGGCAGTCTTAAGCGTCCTTTTAATCATCGATAAGATTCTTCATCCTGACATACCCATGGGCATAACTTCGATATTGGTTGCCATATTGATCTTCTCCGGTGTCCAGCTTGTCATGCTCGGTTTAATAGGAGAATATCTCGGCAAACTTTTTATGGTGAATAACCAAACGCCGCAATACGTGGTACGCCATATCTTTACACATGAGAGCACTTAAGGTTATATATTCTTTAATCGGCACAATATTTTATCAGGACAAGAGGATCGCGAAAAGGCTTCCGGATTATTTTCCGACCTATCGTTCTTTGCTCGGCGAGTTTATGAATCAGTTTTTAAGATATATAGGCTCGTCAAGGTCATTCAGGCCGCAGGGGATAATCATCGAGCCGACCAATTACTGCAACTTAAGATGCGCGCATTGCACGACTCAGGCCATCGATGAGGAGAAAGGGTACATGGATTACGACCTATATAGACGCATACTGGACACGAATCCTCAAATAACATGTCTGATACTTACGAGAAACGGAGAACCCTTTCTTCATCCCAAGATAGTCGATATGATAGCATATGCCAAAAACAAAAATATCTACGTCTCTATATATACGAACGGGATACTCTTATCCAAAGAGAAGGCGGATAGTATGTTGAATATCGGCCTTGATGAAATAAATTTCTCTCTTGAAGGCGTCGATGAAGAATATGAAAAAAATAAAGGCGTTCCATATAAGATGTTGAAAGAGAATGTGGACTACTTGATAAAAAAAAGAGACTTGCTCAAATCTCGCCTGAGGATAGGAGCAAATATTGCGCGCATACGGGATGACGATGATAACATAAAGGCGATAATAGATGCGTGGAAAGGCAGGTACGATCATGTTCATATAGAACCCCTTATGGGCAAAAGGTCGTCTCCAAGACGGACAACCTGCCGGACGTTATGGAGGAATGCGGTTGTCAGATGGGATGGAGTTGTGCTTCCGTGCTGTGTGGATATGGAAGCCACCCTAGTGATGGGTGATGTGAGGGTAAATGCCCTCAAGGAAATCTTCAACAGCGATAAAGCCATTGCGATAAGAAAAAGTCATCTCGAGAGAAGATATCCCCCTGTGTGTAAATATTGCGATATATTATTTGGTTAAGTAATGGACACTAAAAGAAAAAATAGAATTTATTTCAAAGTGATGCTTATAAGCCCGCCTCTTTCTATGCGTAAACAGGCTGGCAGTTTAAAAGACCTCGCCAATGTCCTTCCGACGATGGGCATAGGTTATATAGCGGCGCTTCTCGAGAAGAATGATATGGATGTGACCATAGTGGATTGCATCGGCGAGCCGATGACGCTGGAAGGCGTGATGGAGAGGATACATAAAGAAGATCCGACTATAATAGGGCTGACAGCCACGATATTGACTATCTTCACTGTGCAGGAGATAGCCGAGGAGATAAGAAGGAGATTCCCTGACATCTTTCTGGTTATCGGCGGAGCTCAATTATGTTCGACTCCGGAGAAGACAATGCGCGAAGGCCCTTATGACGTCGGCGTATTGGGAGAAGGCGAGGAGACCATGCTTGAGCTGGCGAAGGCCGCCAGAGACGGCAAAGAGGATTTCGGCAATATACGAGGGCTGGTCCTTAAAAGAAACGGCGAGCTCATTTACACTCCGCCAAGGTCCTACATTGCCGATCTCGACAACCTACCCTTTCCGGCGAGGCATCTCTATCCTCCTCTCGATAGATACAAGCCTGTGCCGGCGTCTTACGTCAAAAAGCCGGTTGGGCTTATGATATCAAGCAGGGGCTGTCCGTATCAATGCATCTTTTGCGACAGAAAAGTATTCGGCAATAAATTCAGGGCGCATTCCGCAAGATATGTTGTGGACGAGATGGAGAACGTCATAACAGCCCATGGCGCAAGAGAGATACGTTTTATGGATGATACGTTTACCATGGACATCAAGAGGGTGGATGGGATATGCGAGGAACTGTTCAGAAGAGGCATAAAAGTGCCATGGACGTGCCTGACGCGAGTCAACACCGTGAACCTCGATATATTGAAGAAGATGAAACGCGCCGGCTGTTGGCAGGTGCTGTACGGCATAGAAAGCGGCGACCAGAGAATGCTGGACATAATGAAGAAGGGGGTTACCGTCGAAGAGAACGAGAGGGGAATAACCCTTGCGAAGAAAGCTGGCCTTAACGTAAGGGCCATGTTCGT
This sequence comes from Candidatus Omnitrophota bacterium, assembly GCA_023247385.1. Classification (GTDB taxonomy): domain Bacteria; phylum Omnitrophota; class Gorgyraeia; order 2-01-FULL-45-10; family 2-01-FULL-45-10; genus JAHFGO01. The sequence goes on from JAHFGO010000088.1 coordinate 3,024, forward strand.
CTTCGGCTTGCCCGGCGAGACCCTGGAGAGCATAAAGAGGACGGTTGAATTCGCAAGACGCATGGACCTCGACGTTGTGAATTTCTTTACAGTAATTCTTTTTCCCGGGAACGAACTTTACGTTATCGCCAAAAGGGAAGGAAGGATACTGCATGAGAATTACGATTACTACACGTCGCTCATAGATGTGGAGGATACCAAACTTCATTATGTCCCGGATGGCATGACGGAGAGAGAGCTCAAGAACGCCATCGTTGATGCATACAGGAGTTATTATTTTAGGCCTAATTATTTGTTGCGTCAACTCCTCTCGATAAAGAGGCCAGAAGACATATTTCGTTACTGGACCGCCTTCAAGTCGCTTGTGGGGATGAGGAAGATTTAGCGATGGATGAATTCATTGGTTTCATAAAGAGACAGTATAACAATTTTAAAATATTCAAGGCATATTCTGCCGCTTCCCTTTTAAGGGAGCTAGTGCTCTTTCCGCGGGACCTTCTTTCAAATTCGGGAGAAAGCTCCAATGTCCTTAATATAGCGCTATTTGTAACCATGAGGTGCAATGCAGGCTGCGCCATGTGCAATATAAGCGATATCTTGAATAAAAAAGATATTGCCGACATTCCTCTTAAAAAGATAGAGACGCTTCTCGATGAAGTGGCTCCATATCGGCCTAGCATGATCCTTTTTGGCGGAGAGCCTTTTGTAAGGAACGATATGGCGAATATGGTAAGAGCCATTAAAGTGCGCGGCCTAACGGTTGGGACGTTCACTAACGGTATGCTGCTGAACCGAACGTTAATTGATGGCTTGATAAAAGAGGGGCTGGACTACATCGCATTCTCCCTTCAAGGGACAAGGCAGGTGCATGATAGGATATTATCGGTCCGCGGCGCTTACGATAAGATGGTTGAAAACATTCGAGCCTTTGTGAAGAGCCGCCCGAGAAGGACCAAGGTCATCATACATACGACGATATGCGAGCACAATATAGCCGACTTAAAGAACATAGCGAAAGTCGGATTAGATCTCGGCGTAGATCTAGTAAGATTTGGCCATCCCACTTTTTATTCCACAGAAGAGGCCAGGCAGTATAGCGACAGCCTTAGAGATACATTTAAAGAAGACGGCAGTATAAAGGCGATGAGCTATATCTACGACATTCGAGGCAAGGAATACGCCTATTATAAATATATAAAAGATTTAAAGAACGAGTACGGCGGAGTGGTCTCGTTCGCTCCCGCGCTCGGAGACGGAGAATTGAAATCATGGTATTCCGCAGATTTCGCATCAAAAAGAAGATGTTTATTCACCCTGCGAGGCCTATTCATATATCCTAACGGTGACGTTTATCCATGCGAATCCATTTCCTATAAAATGGGAAATGTGTTTGAAGACGGCTTCAGGCAGGTCTGGAACGGACAAAGGTACAAGGCATTCAGGAGGGTATTGAAGAGAGGACTGCTTCCCGCTTGTGCCAGGTGCTGTAAATTATAGATTGAGCATCATGGATGAGAAGATAAAAAAAATATTATTGCCGGTCGTGCTTCTTATGGCATCAGTGATTAGGGTATATCCGATAGGGGCAAATCTGCCTTATGCCTTTTGGCACGACGAGAATAATTATATTGAAATGGCCCTACGCTTCGGAACTGGAAATTTCAGGTTGAGTTCGTACTCGCATGGAGGGCTGTTCCAATTAGTATTATTTATCGAATACGCGATATATTATGCCGCAGCAAGGCTTATAGGATACGCCAGTTCCACCACAGATTTTTTAATAAATTATTTGAAAGATCCTTCGGTGCTCTTTATGATCGCTAGATTAACGGTTGCGTTATGCGGAATAGGGATCGTGTATCTCACTTTTTTGATCGCGGCAAAGATCTTTAATGCACGGACGGCTTTAATCGCCTCGATCTTCACCGCCCTTAGTCTTTTGATGGTTCAGATGTCCTCGCTTGCGTTAGCAGATATACCGGCTGTGCTCATCTCATTATCAGCCTTCTTAGTTATTGTACACAGCTTAGAAAAGCCCATAGATAACAGGATGTACTATATCGCCTGCCTATTAACGGGACTTGCCACTACCTGCAAGTATTATGCGGTCTTCGGAATGGCGCCGTTGTATGTAGCGGCATTTATCAAATGCAAAGATATTAGGGTCGATTTCAGCCGTCTTGCCAAATTCATCCTTCTCGGGTCAGCCGTTGCAGTGATAGGGTTTATTATCGGCATCCCCTCTTTCATCTTGGATATTCCGCGCTTTTATAAAAATACATTTGTGAGGATGGGAGGAGAATATATCCTGACGAACCCCAACAGGAATGCATGGCTATACTACTTCACGAACCATTTGAGAAATGGCCTAGGCCTTCCTCTTGAATACGCGGCGTTGGCGGGCATAGCATATGCATTATATAAACATTCCAGGCACGATGTCTTGATTCTTTCCACGCCCATTGCCAGCTATCTCATCCTCATGCATTCGATGGGTTTCGCGTATCACTCCCTCCCAGCCGTTCCTTTTATTCTCATTCTTGCTGCCAGGTTTTTAGACGCAATTGGCAATAGATTTTTTTTAAAGACCCCATTCTATACTGCTCTCTTTTTAGGGATATCAATAGTGACTCCCACCTTTTTGGATTCGATAAAACTCGTTAGGATATTCACCAGCCAGGATACGAGAATCGAGGCAAAGGCATGGGTGGATGGGATGATCGCCCAAGACGCAACTATCCTGGAAGAAGGATACATCCATACGATTCCAGTTCATGGGCCGCCCTTGGCCGAAGATTTGAAAACCTTAAAAAGAGACCGCGATTATATCATCTCACATGGCGGGAATGGCCGCCTTATAGATACAAGGATTAAAAATTACGAGAAGATATACGGCGGGTTTAAAAAATATAATATATTGAAAATGGAGCGATTGACTAAAGAGGCCGTAGATGTACATAGGCCTCGATATATAATTCTTACAAGGGCCAATGACATATTAACCGGCAAAGAGCTTTTATATTATCTTTATTTTGAAAAAGATTATTTAGCAAAGCGGCAGGGCTTGAAAGAAGATATAATGACTAAATACAGGCTCATAAAATCATTTTTGCCTACGCAGGAATTTACACCGCTGTTTCCACATCTGATGAACCAGGACTATGAGTCCATTAGGGCAAGCGACCTGAACAGATTTGATGGATATAAGCAGGGGCCGTCTATAGATATCTTTGAGGCAAAAACCAATTAAGAAATTATGAAGATTATATTAGTGTATCCTCTCTTGTCGAGAAAACGATCTCTAATCGATGAGAATAAACAGTTCTGGCCTCCGTTGGGACTTGCCTATATCGCAAGCGTATTGGAAGAGAACGGCCATAGCGTAGAGATATTGGATCGAGATGTGGTATTGCGCAAGAATGGCCTCGATTTCGATAAGGTCGATGCGATAACTTCGGAGAGAATAAAGGATTCGAGACCCGGCATCGTGGGGATAAGCCTTACCACGCCGAACATGCCGGACGCATCGCATATTTCTCAACTTGTAAAAAGCTCTTTCAAAGATGCGATGGTAGTGCTGGGCGGGCCTCACGTGACTGGCGAGCCGGAACTCACCTTAAAAGAGATGCCTTCCGCGGATATAGCGGTCCGCGGCGAAGGCGAATATGCCATGCTGGAACTGGCGGAAGGCAGGGCAGTTGAGGAGACCAGAGGCATTACATATAGAAAAGATAATGATATTATTTCTAATATTGATAGGGAGCCGATCCCAGATATCGATGCGCTTCCATTCCCGGCAAGGCATCTATTAGATATGGAATTCTATACGAGACCGAGTCGCTATACCAGCAGAAACTTGAGCCTAAGGACAACGTCTATATTTACGGCAAGAGGGTGCCCTTACAGATGCAATTTCTGCGCCGGGCCTTTGGTCTTTAGCGGAAAGGTGAGGCACCATTCGCCAGCGCGCGTGATAAGCGAGATCGAAGAATTAATATCCCGCTATTCCATAGAAGCTATCTATTTTGCGGAGGATATGTTTCTAAGTTCTAAGGATAGAGCAGAGGAGATTCTTAATCTGTTCGTCGAAAGAGGCATCAACAAAAAAACAAGATGGTTCGCCCAGGCCAAGGCGAACATCATCACTCCGGAGCTCTTGCAGTTGATGAAAGAGGCTGGATGCGTTGGCGTCGAATATGGGTACGAATCCGGCTCCCAACGAATTCTTGATATGATGAATAAAAGATTGAGGGTGGAGGAGAACATCCGCGCGGCCGATCTCACGAGAAAAGCCGGCCT
>JAHFGO010000015.1 GCA_023247385.1 Candidatus Omnitrophota bacterium
TTTACTCTTGCCATGACACGAAGGACTTTGTGAAGCGGCTTATTAAATTTTTTCGGCATATCTGTCTATTGCTTATTGGTGTGCAAGGATTTACGTCGAGCGAATGCAGGAACTGACTGAAGTCCTCGCCGAAGGCGAGGACGAAGGAATTCCTGCAAATGAGCGAGACGTAAACCGTAGCACACGGCGAAAAAATTCTAAGCCGCGAACAAAGTCCTGAAATGGCAAGCGGCAGGACCCATAAAATTTTCCTGTCCCTCATCGCGAAAATTTATACACCAGCATATCCCAGAATGTCCTGGCCACTACGCCAATTCTCGATATACTGGAGTGCCCTCTCGTCCGAAGTTCGAATATAAGGCCATATTGTTTTATCCGAAAATTCCTTTTTATGGTCTCAGCAAATATTTCAACATCTATGAAAGGACTTTTCGATTTTAAGTCTAGTCCCTCCAATACTTGTTTTCTGTAAATCTTCAGCCCTGAATTTATATCCCTGATATTTAAACCGAATAAAAATCGGACTAGAAAATTATAGACTTTGGACATAAAGATTCTTTTGAGGCTCGCATCTTTTATGACTAAACTATAGGCGGTAACAATATCCGAATCATCGAGTAATTCCAAGGCTCTCTTTATATCTTCCTCTTTAGCTGGAAAGTCTGAATCTGTATATAGGACAATGCTTTTCGACGCTCTCTTTAAACCCTCTTTCAGAGCGCCTCCGAATTTTGTATTATTTTTTAAACGAATGGACTTTATGTGCCTATCTTCCAACCCCAGTTTATCTACTATATCACCGCTTCCATCCGCAGATGCATCATCGACCACTATTATCTCGTAATCCTCGCATAATTCTTTTGCAAGTGCCGACGCCTTTCGTATTGTCTCTTTGATGTTATCCGACTCGTTAAACATGGGAAAGACAAATGAAATGTTATGCTTTTTCATATGCCTACCTCATACAAATGCATATGGAACCTCTCTAAGTGTAATATCAGGTTTATGCGAGGTTTCACTTCGGCCTATCTCTTTTAAGTATGTATCTACCGTTGGGCGGCAACTTATTTGTTAGGATGGCCTTTTTGTCAAACTTATATACCATATAAGATGGCTTCATGTAGAGAGGTTCGGTATTAAGCTCATAGAGCTGTATGTGGTTCTTCTCCTTCAGCACACACCACACATTATTTTTTGAGTTTAAAAAATCTACCAATACATGATGTCTGTCTAAGTTAATAGGAATCTTATTAGTATAGAAAGCAAGGCCTGCAAGATAATGGCTCTCTGCGCCTAGTTTTTCATCGCCCTTTAGCAAGGTCAGTACTTTTTGAGATATCTCTTTACTCGTCTCATAAGGCTCTATCTTTGGCAAAATTAGCTTGCTTGTGGGGTACAAGAATAATATCACTGAATAGACAATCAAGAAAAATGCACTTGTGAATTTTCTCCTGATAAATGTCGCAAATGAAAATGCCATCCCGAAGATTAGGAAAAGGCTGGAGATGAAGGATTCCAGCAATATGGAAGGATAATCAAAATTTATGAAGTTAAGTGCAAGCCCTACGCCAGGAATTATCACGATAAACAAGATATAATATGACAAACTTATTCCAACGACAGTTTGCGATGTATCCTTTCTTAAAAAATCATCCCAAAAGATAGCAGCTACTAACGCTAGAGATATAAATGAAGGTAATACATATGTAGGAAGTTTTGTGCTGGATATGGAAAAGAAGATGAATATTACAAGAAACCAGATAAGGATAAAAATTAAATGCCTTTTTTCATTTCTGACTTCTGATTTCTGATTTCTGATTTTTTTAATGATGTGCCAAAAACCGAAAGGCAGAAATACGCTCCACGGGAAAAAACCTGCCAATACTACTGGAACATTATAATAAACCTGAGAGCCTATCGCATGTTCGGACTCTAAAAATCTTGTGATATTATGGAAGCCGAAGAACGTATCTATGAAACCCCTGCCGTGCAACTTATACATCAACAAATACCATGGCACTGTAATGACGAGGAAAACTAAAATGTACTCGATTATCGGCACATTTTTGATAACCTTTGTATCCCTGATCCAGAGAAGATATGCTATAAATACTGCACCTGCCAAGATGATAGCTATTGGGCCTTTGGTGAGGGTTGCCAGGCCGAAAGATGCCGCCGACAGAAGATAAAAATAGCCTCCTTTTTTCAAATATCCGCAGAAAAAGAATAAAATTCCAAACAGCATGAAGACGAATAGGGTCATGTCAGTAACGCATGCCCTTGAAAGGACTATATACTCAACGTTAGTTGCTAATATGACTGCTGATAATAGGCCTACTCGATTATTAAAGAGGAGCGTGCCAAGAAGATAGATGGCTATTATACCCAATAGGCCAAATATTGCTGAAGGAAATCTTGCAGCAAATTCAGTTACACCGAATATCATAAAAGATACTTTGACTAACAAATAGAAGAGTATCGGTTTCTCAAATTGAGGATTACCATACAGGTAGGGAGTCAGCCATTCGCCTCTATTGAGCATCTCCTTGGCAGTCTGGCCGTAGAATGCCTCATCAGGGTCTGTCAATGCAATATTGCCTAACTGGAAGAAGAATAGGTATGCGGATAGAATAATCAGAAGCAGTACGGAGAAAATGGGTTTTGTTAACAACTTATCCATTATGATGTTTTTACTATAAAAATTGCGACATGTCAATAAGTAATGCGATTGATTATGGAATGGGTGCGATCCAGTATATATTCGAGTTGGTTTTTCTTAACGCATAATGGCAGAAAAAGATATATTACATTACCCAATGGCCTCAGGATCAAAGAGTTATTTAGCCCATCCTTATATATCTTTAAAGTGATTCTCTCTTTGAAGCCAAAAGGTTTTTTTGTCTTTTTATCTTTGACAAGTTCTACGGCGCCGACCATCCCTATATATCTTACATCACCGACCACAGGAAGAGATCGAAATCTCTCTAGCGACCTATGAAAGGCCGGAATCAATTCTTTAATTTTTTCTAAGACATTCTCCTCTTCAAAAATATTGAGACTAGCCATGGCAGCCGAACAGGCAATCGGGTTAGCCGTATAGGTGTGGCCATGATAGAACGTCTTTTTATCTTCGTAATCGGCATAAAACGCATCATATATATCATTGGTGGTCATGGTGACCCCTAACGGAAGATAGCCGGCTGTAATGCCCTTTGAGAGACATAAAAAATCTGGCCTGATATTCACATGATCACAGGCAAACATCCTCCCTGTCCGGCCAAATCCTGTTGCCACCTCATCCAGTATGAGATGCACATCGTACTTTTTAGCAAGTTCGGAGGCCTTCTCGAGATATTCTTTGGGATAAACGATCATCCCTCCAGCCGCCATTAAGAGAGGCTCTAAAATAATTGCTGCGATTTCGTGGTTATGTTTTTTCAGAATCTCTTCAAAAGGAACTATGCAATCTATATCGCAGGAAGGCCTATTTTTTCCCATTGGACAACGATAACAATATGGTGATGGCGCTTTAAACGATTTGAAGAAGAGTTCCTTAAATATATCGTTGAATAAACTCACGCCGCTTACTGACATGGCGCCTATTGTATCACCATGATAACCGTAATCCAATGATACAAATTTTTTCTTAACTTTTTTACCGATATTTTGCCAGTACTGGAACGCCATCTTTAATGCGGTCTCTACCGCTGTAGAGCCATTGTCGGAAAAAAAGACCTTTGTCAGGCCTCGAGGAGAGATGGATATAAGCTCTTTCGCTAAAAGTATGGCGCTCCTATGGGTGAAGCCAGCAAATAATACGTGCTCCAGACAATCAAGCTGTTTTTTTATCGCCCTCTTTATTTTAGGATGATTGTGGCCGTGCACATTACACCACCAGCTTGATATGGTATCGTAATAGAAATCCCCTTTGTCATCGTAGAGCTTGATACCATTGGCTCGCTTGATAAAGATGGGTGGGAAATCTCGGCAATCCTTCATCTGCGTATAAGGATGCCATATGTATTTTAAGTCTTTTTTTATCCAGCCATTCATAACTTTACATAAGGCAAAATGCCTAAAATTTTGATTCCAGTCAACTTATTTATTATATTTGGATTGTCTTTCAAAATTCGTTTATCTGTGTTATTTGAAATATTGTTAAAAATCATGCCGAGAATCTTTATACGCCTTGCCCTCAATGCTTCTATACTTAATAGCGCTTGATTAATAGCGCCGAGTCTATTCTCTATAACAAGTAGTACCGGTATATTGAGTTCTTTTATAACGTCTATCAATAATGTATTACTATTAAGCGGCACTAATAATCCACCGGTTCCCTCAACGATTACAACATCAAAATTCGCAGATAGATATCTGAAACATCTCTTGATCTTATCTTTTCTAATATGTCTTCCCTCTAATCGCGCTGCCAGATGCGGTGATGATGCGAATTTGAAGCTGTATGGCGCCATTGAAGAAGAGTATTTACCGAAGCCGCCTTTTTTCTTTTGCCCGGTCTGGACCCATTTCTGGGTTACAACACTATATCCATTTTCTATAAGACACATGGCCAATAGGCCTGTAACTATGGTCTTTCCCACGTTCGTATCTGTACCGGCGACAAAAATCGCTTTCACTTTATCCCCTTACAAAAAAATATCTGATATGATGCTTCAACAGTCCCAAAGATGGACCTGTAAACATCTTCTATCTTGCTCAGCATAGCTCTAGTCAATGTCGGAAAGCCGGTTATGCCATTTCCCTTGGCTCCGGTATATTTTATCTTGTTTAACAGCTCTGTTAAGGAAAGATACTTCTCCTTAACAATAGATTCTGTTATGGCAGTGCATCTGAAATATTTATTTAAAATACGCTCCATATCCATCTTTCCCAAAAAATTATCGGAAGCGATAATGGCCTTCTTATCCAATACTTCCCTTAGAGATCGTCCTAGCTCACAAAAAGTCAATGGCCCAAAAGTGGAAAAGAGGATGACGCCGTTCTCGACAAGCGCATCCTTATAGTCTGCTATTGCAAGTTCTAAATTATTGAACCACTGGAAGGATGCATTAGAGGTGATCAGCTCAAATTTGTCTATCAGATCCAGCTCTTCGGCATCTTGTATAATAAATTCGATGTCTTGCACGCATGGCTTTCGTTTCGCCATCTCTATCATGCGCGCCGATATGTCAACTGCTTTTATCCGCGCAGCATCAAATTTTTTCTTTAATAGCAGCGTGTAGTTGCCGGTGCCGCAGCCTATCTCAAGGATGTTCTCAACGCCATCGGTCGGCGTATCTTTTATGAGCTCAGCCGCAGCATAGTTCTGTACGCTTGCGTAATCATTGTAAAGATGCGCATACTTTGAAAAATTTTTCTCTACCATAGAAGCGCTTCTTTAAAATCAGCCCTCAGGAACGGCATATGTCCTGTCTTTTCTATCGAAATAAATTTTGATCCCGTAAGTTCATTCTTTAATCTGAAAATATCCTCTATGGGCGCGATCTTATCTTCCTCTCCGTGAACAAATGTGATTTTTAGACCGCATAAACTCGTTGGCTCTATTTTGCTTTCCGAAAGATAATTCAATCCTTCAGAGAGCGTATCAATGTCCATTTTGTTTATATAGCTTTTTAAAAGCTTCTTCTTAAAATAAGTGAGCGCCTGTCTCTCATAGGGCGAGAAACAATCCTTATAAAATTTATAAAGAAAGGCGGCCCTGTTTTTTCTCAAATGCCTTTTCACATTTTCAATACTCTCCTTTTCATAGCTTCCCTTTACGCTTATGAGCATGGTTCTATTTATATACTCACGGTGTTTAGATGAAAAATCGGCTGCCAAAAGTGCACCCATCGACCAGCCGATGATAGATATCTTCTTTAAATTATTTTCTTGCATCGTATTTAAGAGATCTCTTTCAAAAGTGAATGGCGAAAATTCTACTGGCACGAGACGGTTTGCAGTCAGGTCTAGCGTATCGAATATCCTGTAATCGGTGGCCCACCCCGGAATCAAAAGGACCGTATTTAGTGCTCCTTTATCAAACAATTTAAATTTTCCCGCCTTGCCCATATCTTTTACCTTGCATTGCGGGATTCCGCCATGTGTTGTCTTAAGTTTGGTGTAGGCGGGATGACCTCCAAAATATCCTCTATCAATTTTTGTAAGGTCTCCATATCATGATGGCAAGTTAATGAAAATCGTAAGCGCGCCTCACCTGCAGGAACTGTTGGCGGCCTTATGGGCAAGACCCAATAGCCTTTTTCCTGTAATCTTTTTGTCAAGCCGAGCGTCTTCGCATTTTCGCCGATGACGATAGGCACAATCTGAGAAGATCCTTTAACGTTAAACCCGGCATTCTTCAGCCTATCACGAAAATATTGCGAAATGGCCAATAGCTTCTTCCTCCTATTCCCATCTTCTCTGACTAATTCCAGGCTCGTTAGATTACATGCCACTACAGCCGGCGGCAGGCTCGTCGAATATATAAAACTCCTGCACGTATTTATCAAATATTCTGTCACCTTTTTCGAAGTGGCAAGGTAAGCGCCAAAACTTCCAAGGGCTTTACTAAAAGTGCCCATGATAAGATCTACCCTGTTCGCCAGGTCTTCCTCTTCAACCACGCCTGCTCCGTTTTTACCGAATATACCTGTGGCATGGGCTTCATCGACCATGATTTGACAATCGTATCTATCTTTTAGATCGACCAGTTCCTTGAGGGGGGATCTATCGCCGTCCATGCTGAATACAGTCTCAGTTACTATCAAGGCTTTTTTAAATTTCTGCCTCTGGCTTTTAAGTAGCGACTTCAGGTGATTTAGGTCGTTGTGCAAAAAACGAAATAATTTTGCGCGAGACAATAATATCCCATCCACTATGCTGGCGTGATTTAATCTGTCAGAAAATATGGCATCATTTTTTGTATACAGGCTGCTTAAAATGCCGATGTTTGCCTGATATCCCGTATTAAATGTCAGGGCGCTCTCTTTATTTTTAAATTCTGCTACTATCTCTTCTAGCTTATGATGTATATCAAGGTCACCGGTTAAGAGTCGTGAGGCCGAAGAACTCGTTCCAAATCTATCCAGCGCATCTTTAGCTGCTTCTATAAGTTTTGGATGGCCAGCTAATCCCATATAATCGTTTGAAGAAAAATCTATATATTCCCTTTTTCCGATATATATCCTGCCGCCTTTACGATAAGATATGGGCCGAAGCTGTCTCAAGAGCCCTTCATCGGTTCTATTCTTTAAAAACTTTTCTATTTCATCCACACCTTTTTTATCTCCTCGGCTAAACACCGATCATCCTTTATCGCTCTACCTTTTATTGTCAGATAGCCGCCAATCAACATACCATTCGCCCCTGCCATGAAAGCGAGGGCTTGAAAATCTTTCAATAAGGATTCCCTCCCTGCAGCCAGTTTGATAACTTTGTTCTTTAACACGATCCTGAAGATGGCAATGGTCTTTATGGCATCAGTGGGCGATAGCGGCTCTGTATTCTCAAGCGGCGTTCCTTTTATAGGCACCAATATATTTAATGGAACGGAGTCAACGTCAAGCTCTTTTAGTATCAGCGCCATGTCGATCCTGTCATCCCATGTCTCGCCCATTCCAATTATGCCGCCGCTGCAGGTTTCTAATCCGACTTTTTTGACAGCCTTTATCGTCTTTATCCTGTCCTGAAAACTATGGGTCGTGACTATCTTCGAATAATAATTTGGCGATGTCTCTATATTGTGGTGGTATCTTGTAAGGCCCGCCTTTTTCAAAGCCGATAAACTATCCTCATCCATCTTCCCTAATGAAGCGCACATATCTATACCTATCTTCGACTTTATCGCTGCGATTACTTCGATTATTCTATTAAGATCATTATTAGATAACGTATCGCCGCTTGTCACTATGTCGAACCTATGGGCTCCCATGGCCTTTGCGCACTTTGCAGCCTTAATTATTTCACCATTTTCCTTCAGCGGATAACTGGCCGCACCTGTTGAATAACATGCTGATTGGGCGCAGAACTTACAGTCTTCACCGCACATTCCTGACTTGGCATTCATTATGTTGCATAAATCCAGTTCCGACCCCACTTCTTTTTGCCTGACTCGATTAGCTCTAGAGATAAGCTCCCCCAGCGGCAACTTCAAAAGTGCTTTTATCTTTTGTCTATTCATTTGCCACCGCATTTTTAAAATTTACGTGTAAATTTCATCCCGAGAACGCGACAAAAGGAAGCGTTCGAGGGATCTCTCATATAATATACACTATGAAGTCTCAATCGTCAACCCATTATCACATATTCGGTTTACAATTCTGCTCGCAAGGTCCCCTCTCGGGGCTATGTTTCGCGGGAACGTAAGTTAACCTAAAACTCGTTATGTTCACACAAGTATGCTGAATAGCTTACAGGGAAAATGTTCCCCCGCCCCTGCACGCAGGGGCGGGGTCGGTTTTTTGTTCAGTTGAAAAAGGGGAACCTGCGGAACTCGGCCGCATGGAAGCGGCCTCAAATCCGCCTTCGCATTCCATACGTAATAGGCGCAATGCTTCGGCGGATTCCGCCGAAGGCTATCTTCTATGAATAACAACTCACACGAAGGCGGGCATCCTCGGTTCTTTTAATATCAAAACATTGTTATATATAACCCTTTTTCTCCTTGACAAAAGACCTAACATTTTCATTGTGCTCACATAACTAGAGTTTTAGGTTTTACTCTTGCCATGACACGAAGGACTTTGTGAAGCGGCTTATTAAATTTTTTCGGCATATCTGTCTATTGCTTATTGGTGTGCAAGGATTTACGTCGAGCGAATGCAGGAACTGACTGAGGCCTGAAAGGCCGAAGGAATTTTTGCCCCTCGATGCATAACATAAGCTATGCAGTACTTAAGGAGCTGTTGCATCTCGGGACTGCATAGCTATTTGCATAGCGACGAAGTGCAAATGAGCGAGACGTAAACCGTAGCACACGGCGAAAAAATTCTAAGCCGCGAACAAAGTCCTGAAGTGGCAAGCGCTAAGCAAGGCCCAAAAGTAAACGCCTATTAGGGAAGCCGAAAATTTACTGGTGCAGCGTTTCTTTGATGACTTCCTTCTTGTAGGATATATGGAGGAGCTTTGCGATCTCGCCGGGAATGCCTTTACCCACTTTCTTGGAATCCACTTTTGTTACAGGCAAGACCTCAACTAGAGAATTGGTCAAAAACACCTCATCGGCGTCCATCAGCTCTATATAAAGAACCGCTTTTTCCTTTATATCGATCTGCATTCTTTTGGCTATCTTTATAATAACGCCTCTTGTGATGCCAGGCAAGACGCCGCTATCAAGTGACGGCGTTATTACCGTCTTTCGCTTAACCAGGAATATGTTGCTCGTGGCCGCCTCAGCGAGATAATTGTTTGTATTCATAAGGATCGCCTCGTCGAAACCTTCGTCCTTGGCACCGATCCTGGCAAGGATATAATTCAAAAAATTCATAGATTTCATCTTCGAGACCGGAGAATATTCGTTCTGCTGTATGCCGACAACTTTAGCGCTTATCCCTTTTGAATACATCCAGTCTGGATATTCGCGCAATTCTTTACTCACTATCACAACATTCGGAACAAATTCTTCCCTGTGGTCTATCCCGGATGTCCCCTCTCCCCTTGTCACCGCAAGCCGTATATTAGCACTCTTAAGGTTATTTATTGCAAGGCTTTCATAAATAACATCGCTCAAATATTTTTTTAAACACGGCTCTCTTATCTTTAAAGCTTTTAGCCCGAGGAACAGCCTGTCGAGGTGCTCGTCTAGTTTAAAGACCACTCCGGCATAACTTCTCATGGTCTCGAATAAACCATCTCCATATAGAAATCCTCTGTCGAATATAGATATTTTTGCATCATCTATATCGATAAATTTTTTATTAATCCAGACTTTCTGATTTTTCATGCCAAAGCCAATTCCATTTTTCCCTGTCCTTTACAGATCCCAAGAGCCTGCATTAAACCTCGTGCCTTATGAAGTGTCTCTTCATATTCGTTTTCGGGGTCCGAATCAGCAATAATGCCGCCGCCAACTGAGAAGAACGCCTTACTATCTTTTATTAGCAATGTCCTTATCACTATGGATGTATCCATATTCCCATCGAAAGATATGTAGCCTATTGCCCCTGTGTAGATCGACCTTTTAACATTCTCGAGTTCTTCAATAATTTCCATCGCGCGTATTTTAGGGGCTCCTGTAATTGAGCCGCCAGGAAATGTTGCCATAAGGCAGTCTATAGGGTCAACCTTCTTTTTTAGACGTCCTTGAACAGTTGAAACAAGATGAAATACATTAGAGTATCTTTCCAAAATCATCGATTCGGTGGGTATCACAGAGCCATATTCGCATATCCTGCCCAAGTCATTTCTCTCGAGATCTACTATCATAATATGTTCGGCCGCGTCTTTCTTGCTCTGAAGAAGTTCTTTGGCTAATAAAGAGTCACTAAAATCATCTTCTCCGCGGGGCCTTGTCCCCTTTATAGGCCGCGTCTCTATATAAAAACCTCTTTTCATCAAAAATCTTTCCGGAGAGGAGCTCAAAATCACTACATCTTTAAAATCGAGATATGATGAAAATGGTGCGGGGCTAAAAGTCCTAAGACGCCAATATAGTTCTATCGGTTCCATGCCCAGTTCTGTTTCAAAGCGCTGTGATAGATTTACTTGATATATGTCACCTTTTTTTATGTAGTCCTTCGCCTTCTCTACGGCTTCCATGTAAGAGATTTTCGAAAAATTGGATCTTAATTTTAGCAGACGCCTGAGATAAGGCCTTTCTTCTTCTAAAGAATTAGTAGATTCTATTAGATTCTTAAAGTCTCTTATCCGTGCTTCGCGCCTCCGGTTGTTTTTAACCCGCTCTACTTGCGGCAGTCCAGAGCTTGCCATGTAGGTCTTTTTCTTCAAGTTATCGCATATCATCACTATATCGTAGAAAGCCAACATGCAATCCGGTATTTTGAGATCATCTACTGAATTATCCGACAGGTCTTCAATAAAATCTTTAAGATCGTAAGCGAAATATCCGACCCCGCCTGAAGTAAAAGGTATTTCTTGATTCTCATTCAAAATATTATACTTTTTAAATAAATCCTTGAGCACGTGAAATGGATTAGATTTAAAGGCCTCTACCCTGCCGTCGCTCCACTCCAGCCTGACAGAATCTTTCTTGCTCTTAAATATCAAGAACGGATCACAGCCCATGAAAGAAAATCTCCCTAATTTTTTAAACTCGCATCCGCTATCCAGGAAGAAACTATAAGGATATTTTTTAAAAGCCCTTAATAATTTTATATGTTCAGGCTGGTAGGCTACTTCTTCTATGATAACCTCAAAATTGTGGCTAGTCATATTCGATCTTTCAGAATAGTTTCTTCACAAAAGGGCTTCTGAAAAAGCATCAGCTAATACATCAAGACCTCGCAATACCTCTTTGCTCAAGCCTTCTCCTAAGTTTGTGCTTTTCGGTTGAACCGATACGACAAAAATATTCAAGCTCTCCTTACCTGTAGTTAAAAGATCGATGAAGAGTCGCGGCGAGGGGTTGTGAGTTGAAAAACTGACATTCGTAATCTCATCCAAATCGAAAATCCTTATGCTGCCGGGCGCTACCTTCAAGTCGGCTGCATCGACTAACATAACAGTGTCGCAAGATGAGGAGAGGATCGGAAATATGTAATTTTCCGGTGCTGTGCCGCAATCAAAAAGGCTTACGGACTCAAGTGAGCGAGATTTAAGAATTTCAATAAATTTTGGGCCGAGAGCGTCATCGCCCCTTATGATATTGCCTATACCGACTACTGCAACATGCCCTTTTATTCTATTTTTTATGGTTGATTTTAACTCTGTGAGGCTGGAGATATTAGAACTGTTCAATAGTTGTTTTTCTCCTACACTTTGCGCAAACTATCTTTATCCTGTCAGACCTTGAAACATAATCTTTTGCGGTCTGAAAGACATCTTCAGAAAATCCCAAGCCTTTTAGCGAGGCAATAAATAAAGTGGGATTTGAGAACGCGAGGGGCCCTAGTTTTGTGGCTATCCAATTGAGGTGTGCTTTTGAGGTTATTATATCGCCGCAGATCTCGCATACCGCCAATTCCTTTTCGTCTGTGGTAGATACCATAATAGCTCTATCAAATCCGGCAAGGTCGAATTCGCTGGTGTGTTTTATGCCGGGGGGCACATCATCTCTTGTGGTACAGAGCGCGCTGCATTGGCCGCAGTAATGGCATTCATCAAGATGGAGGATCATCTTCCTCATAGCTTTGCCTTTCGTCACCACATCTCTAAATTCTATCGCCCTTGTAGGGCACACGAGCGCACAGGCAGTGCAGGCAATGCATCCCTCATTGGAATATACAGGCTTTCCACGAAATCTCTTTGCAGGTTCATGGGGCTCGTATGGAAACTTGGATGTGTATGGTCCTTTAATTAAAGCTGTTATTGCCTCTCTTAATTCGCGGAGTTTTGGATATCTCATTTACTAATATCCTCGCCGTACTTATCAACTACGCTCTTATCCCAGAGCTTCACGCCGGAAATATAAGCACCTCTTGCCAACGCATGGGCAGATACGGGTGCTGTTAATATTATAAAAATAAGACAGAGTAATGCTTTTAAACCTGCTGCCGTAAATCCTCGAAATAGAAAAAGGCCGAATAAGATCCCACACGTCCCAAGCGTTACGCACTTTGTAGCAGCCTGAAGGCGATTATAGACATCCGGAAGTCTAACTAAACCTAAACATCCGAAGAAATCAAAAGCGAGTCCAATAACTATGAAAACTGTTCCGAGAACCTCATTCATCGAAATCCCGTCCTTCCAAATATTTTGCTAAAGCGATCGTCCCGATAAAGCTCTGCAAAGCCCACGCAATCCCGATATCGATATACCAATCCCTTCCTGTGGGGAGGGTCAAGATTGCGCAGAAACCGACAACCATTATGCCTAAAATATCAATTGCAACAATCCTGTCCGGTGCTGTTGGCCCCCTTAAAACGCGATATAGACAAAGTGCCGAAGAGGCTAAAAGCACAATGAAACATCGACTAAGAAAATTTGATTGCCACCTTAACATTGAAGGAAACGAATAGAATAATATAAGGCCTAGAAGCAAAACAACTAATACCACTCCTATTACCCAACGGACTCTCCGCGTCATTTATTCAAATATCCTCTTCAATATATTTTCAAATGTCTCCACGATCAATTTTGTCGCCTTCTCGATATCTTTATCCTTAACATATATCCAATGTATATACAAAAAGCCGTTTTCCCTATCTATATCGACGCACATAGTCCCGGGCGTCAGCGTGATGGAATTTGCTAAAAATGTAAGGCCTGTATCAGATTTTAGATTTGTTTTAACCTTGACTATGCCCGGTTTGATCGGGACATCTGGATGGCTTACCCTATAGGCGACGTCGATATTCGCCTTTATGCACTCCCAGATAAACAGCGGTACATAATAGCCAAACCACAGGTATCGTTTAAAATCAGTAAAAAGCGAAGGTCTTTTTACGAACAGGTCTCCTGTTATAGACGAGACTAAAAATGCAATCAGGATTCCTATAATTATGTGTTGGATATCGGGCGGCCATACTAAGAGTGCCCATACAAAAAACCCAAGGACAAATAACAAAATTTTAGACTTCATTTCAAGGCTTCGAATACAAGGTTCGCATAACTAATTCCATTCGCTAAAACCGATGTTGCGTCTTTAAGAAGGCCGGCGCCCAGATTGGGCACTAGCATCAGGCCGCTAATTATAGAAAGAGTCGCCAGGGCTATCATAGATGCATTCATAGCCCACGATGCTTTTTTTCTAAAGCTTTTATAATCTTGCCCATCTTCTCGTCCGAATAATGCCGGTGTCACTGCCTTAAAATAATAGGCCAGCGTTAAAATGCTCACAAATATGGCGATGAGCGCTAAAACAGGATGATTTGCCTGTATGCATGCAAATATGATTATCAGTTTACTCCAAAAACCGCCAAGAGGCGGTATGCCGCAGATGGAAAGAGCTCCTATTAAAGTCGTATAGCCTGTCACTGGCATCTTATATAATATTCCGGACATCTTCTTCAAATCCCGAGTCCCAATCGAATGTTCGATCACTCCGGAATTCAAAAATAATAACGATTTAAATATGCTATGATTAAAAAGATGAAATAGGCCGCCCATTATGGAAAGCGGCGTTCCTATGGCCAGGCCCAAAACGATATAGCCTATTTGGCTGATGCTGGAATATGCGAACAGCCTTTTTATATCCGATTGGCCGAAAGCCAAAATGCTTCCTACGACCATCGACGCTATTGCCAAAATGATAAAGATGCGAGAGACTGCTTGACTCATACCGAATACATTAAAGAATATCCGCGACAACGCATATATGCCAAGGACCTTTATCAAGACGCCGGAGAGCATCGCTGATATAGGGGCAGGAGCGGAAGGGTGCGCGTCGGGAAGCCATGCGTGGAACGGAACAAGCGCGGCCTTCAATCCAAAGCCCATGAGGAATAAAACGCTGACAAACGGCAATATTTTGGCTGGCCCTTTTTGTGTTATGGCTTTCGCCATATCGGCCATATTTAATGTCGAGGTGTAGCTATAGAGAATTGCTATTCCAAGAAGGATAAAGCTCGAGCCAACCGAACCCATTACCGCATATTTGAAAGAAGCTTCTAATTCCTCAGCTTCTGTTCCAAAAGCCACTAAGGCGTAGCTGGATATAGCTGCGATCTCCAAAAATACGAACAGGTTAAAGATGTCCCCTGTAATTATAATACCGTTCATGCCGGCAAGCATTAGCATAAAGAGGGTGTAGAATTTCCATTTATCGGTATATCTCTCCATATAATTGATAGAATATATGGCTATTAAAAAAGCAACCAGATTTACGGTGATGAGCATGAAGGGCGTTAGACAATCGATGACCATGGAAATCCCGATTGGCGGTATCCAGCCACCCACCCTGTAGACCAATATGTGATTTGGTGTTTTGCAGATAAGGTTTAATGTGTAGAGAGAAAGCGCTAATAATATAAAACATGCGGAATTAGCAAGATAATCGCTGGAACGCTTATAGTGTTTTCCAAAAACAGATATCAGAAACGCTGCTCCCAATGATACAATTATAAAAAATGGCACAACGGTCATGTAGATTTACCCTTTAAGTTTATTTATCTTGGTTATGTCAAACGTGCCGTATTTCTCATATATTCTAATAGCAATTGCAACCATAAGAGCAGTGACGGCCAGGCCAATGACGATCGCCGTCAATACGAGCGCCTGAGGCAACGGGTCGACCATGTTCTTAATCGCTTGATCTTGCGTAAGGATAGGAGAACGACCTTCTGTGCGGTAGCCTATTAAAGCGAAGAATAGGTTCCCAGCGTATTCGATTATGCCAAGCCCTATGATTATCTTAATCAAATTTCTCTTTCTCAAGACACAATAGACCCCTATCGAAAATAAAATAAAACACAGAAAATATGTCAACATAGTCTCGTCCTATTTAATCTAAAACTTTCTATTCGTCCGTCTTATACAGAAGTACAAGTGACACAAAAATCGCAAATAGTCCTGCCCCTACCTTTAGGCATATAGCGATATTGCAAAAGGGTATTATGCCTGCGCTGAATAAATGGAATGGCAGCCCCTTTTTAGAGAAGAAATTCAAAAAGAAGTAGCCGCCCATGAAACCTAAGAGAGCAATAGATAAAAACATAACTGCGCCCATGCTTTCTAAGAGGCCTGCGAAGGACATGCTCAACTTCTTTAAAGCCACATCCTTACCAAATGCGAGCATAAGATGGACAAAAGATAATGCGATGATCACTCCGCCGGCAAATCCACCTCCCGGAGAGAGGTGGCCGTGCGAAACTATATAAATACCATATAAGAGAATAAGCCCAACCGTAAGACGGGTTATTGTCTTAACGATTAAAGTCATGCCGGGCTCATTCTTAGCCTTCATTTTTTCCTTCTTTCTTACGGCCAATTCTGCGCACGATCGCTAACACTCCGATCACTGCTGTAAATAGCACTGTTGCTTCTCCCAGAGTGTCATATCCGCGGAAATCGAGGATTATCGCTGCGACTATATTAGCTGCGCCGGTCTTACTTAAGCCCTCCTCCACGTAGGTCTTAGCTACCCTCATCACTGGTTTCCCAAATTGCGGCAGATCCTTCAAGGCGAAATAGGCAAATGTTAAAAAAATAGCTAGAAAACAAATTGTGGACAACGTATTAAATAGCCATCGACCCGATGTGCTGAATGGTAAATCCTTTCTAATTGTGGCACGAATCAAAATTATTAGACACAATAGCTCGACGACTAATTGAGTTATAGCTAGATCGGGTGCCTTGAGCACCAAAAATGCCATCGATAGGCCCAGCCCTACTGCGCCAACAGCCACGACGCTGGAAAGCAAGTCCTTTACTTCCACCGCAATCACGGCACCTATTATCATAAAAAGTAGCAATATGTTTATCTCTAGCATTTCTTACCTAAAAAATAGTATGAAGAACATTCCTATCATTCCTAAAAGACACCAGACTATATAAGTGGGCAAAACGCCGTTATGAAGGTGCTGAAGAATTTTTGTAAAAAAGGATATAATGTTCTTCCCTTGGTCGTAGATATCAAATGATTTCGCTTCCTCTTTTTCATAAATAAACTTTAGCCCCTTCATATCTTTAATCGTGTCATAAAACTCAACACCAGATACCCTCTGCAAGCTTTCTGGATCCTCTCCGCCCACAAATGTTTGGACTGAACGAAACATCTTGGGCCTGTAAAAAGGATATATAAGAAGGCCTGATAGAATGCTAATCATTAGAAGGGCGGTGGCTGTCGTTGGGACCCATACGCCCAAATAAGAAATGGCTTGACCGATAGATGGTATTATAAATATAGAAAGCGGTATGGCAAATGCAAATATGCCAAATATGCAACAAATGCCTGCTAAGGTTACCATGGGGAAGGCAAATGCAAAGCCAGCCTCTCTTATATCTATTAAATCTTTTGACCTTTGGCCTAAGAAAGTTGTATGCAGTAGTTTTAGGAAGCTGGCTAAAGTTAACGCGCTTCCAAACATAGCGCATGCGAGCCAAACAATCCATAAGCGAGCACCTGTCTTACCCAATTCTATTATACCTTGGTATACCATCCATTTTGAAACGAATCCATTGAACGGCGGAACGCCAGATATTGCTAGCGAGGCTATTAGACAACTTATAAACGTGATCGGCATATTTTTTGCCAGACCTCCAAGTTTTGTCAAATCAGTAGTGCCAGCCCTTTTCTCCACAGCGCCGCCGGTAAGAAATAAGCAGGATTTGTAGATGGCATTATTCAACATATGAAACAAACCGCCAGCAATGCCTACCGGACTTCCTGTACCTATGCCCAAGACCATATATCCAACCTGTGAGACAGCGTGATATCCCAACAGTCTTTTAAAATCATGCTGAACGAGCGCCATCATAACCGCAAAGATTATAGTGACTGAACCAACAACGAGCAACACCATATTTGAAGTGCTATTCATAATAAATAGATTCAATGATGCCCTTGCAAGAAGATATATACCAAGCAGTTTATCTAAGGAGGCCGGAAGATACGCTGTAACCGGCGTTGGTCCATCTTGGGCAACGTCTGGCAACCATGAATGGAATGGCATTGCCCCTGCCTTTGCGAAAGCCGCAACCGCTATACAAATGTATGCAGCTAAGGAAGTGATATCTGTCAGCGGCAAGCGCACCCTATCCATAGAAAAAGTTCTTGTTATCATCCAGATTAAAGCTATTCCGAATATCATGATAGCGTCGCTAGAGCCTATTATGATGAGCGCCTTTTTAGCCGCTCTGGATGAGCTCTCTGTCGCTTGCATGTTCACCAATAGATACAACGTTATGGCAAGTATGCCCCAGAAGACTATTAGCGCGATAAGGTCATTTGCGAAAGCTACTCCAAGGGAGACTCCCAGCGTTATTAGAATATAACCGAAATATCTCCCCAATGACTTTTCTACGAAACCGAATGAATATATTGTAATTAAAAATGCGAAGAACGAGATGCCGAGACCAATAAATGAGGAGAGGTTATCGGCATTAAACATTGTTGTAACCCCGCATTGCCAATTCATTGGCCTTTTTATAAATATGAATATGGAGCCTGCGAGGGAAGCCAATGTTACCAAGAACGATAGAACCTTCGCGACACTTTTTAATCTATCCGACAAAGGAAGGCATAAAATACCTATGACAATAGGAAGGCCTACCATCAATAATAAAGGATTAGATTGTATCATTTATTTCACGCGCATCTTTTCTTTTAGTTTTAGCGTCTTCTCCTGCGACAATCTTATCAGATCCTGGGCGCTGAGAATCTCTTTATCTTCGCTATCCACGATGAGCATCCTCTCGGTGCAACAATAGCAAGGATCTATGGCAGCTAAAATTATAGTTGCATCTGAAACGGTTTCGCCTACAACGGTCTGTCTGAATGTAGGAAAATTCATATAAGTTGGTGCTCTCACTTTGTGACGGACAGGTGAGTTGGTGCCATCGGATCTTACATAATGGAAAACTTCGCCTCTGGGCGCCTCGGCATTACCGATGCCTTCGCCAGGCGGTATATCTTTTGGATTTGAATCTATTGGCCCGGCAGGCATCTTATCTAGACATTGTCTTATTATAGAGACTGACTCGTACATTTCTAATATCCTTACAACCGCCTTAGCGAATACGTCACCCTCTTTTTGCGTTATGACATTCCATTTCACTCGATCATATGCTGCGTAAGGGTGATCGCGCCTCACATCGATATTGACGCCGGATGCCCTCGCTGTCGGCCCAAGCGCTGAATAACCTATAGCATCCTCCATTGTAAGAACCCCCACTCCTTTTAAGCGCACGTGCAAGACAGGATCATCCAGGACAGAGCCTTTTATCATATCCAGATGATGCAAAAATTCATCGAGCCTGGTCAGTATATACGGTACGTGTTCCTTCTCTATATCCCGACGCACCCCTCCGACTTTATGCATTGCATAATTTTGCCTATTGCCAGTGACGGTCTCCATTATGTCACATATGAGCTCTCTATACTTCCATCCCCACATGAAGACGGTGTTATAACCCAAGAAATGGCCTGCCAAGCCGACCCAAAGCATGTGTGAATGCAGCCTCTCGAGTTCCTGTATAATGGAACGTATATGCAATGCCCTCTCAGGCACTACGATGTCACCAATATCTTCTATGGCCTGAACGCACGCTATCGGATGGCTCGACGAACATATGCCGCATATGCGCTCGACGATAAATATGGACTGGTCAAAACTTTTGGACTCGGATATTTTCTCGATGCCGCGATGGTTATAACCGATCCTGACATCTACATCCACTACCTTTTCTCCTTCGACAACGAGCTTGTAAAACTCCGGCTCTTCCTGTAATGGATGATATGGACCTATTGGTATAGTCGCTTTGTGACTCATGGCTTTAAGCCTTCCTAGAATCTCTTTTTGGCACTACAAAACTCTTCCTTAACGGGTATATACCTTTCGGCCAATCATCCGGCAGAAGCAGCGGCCTCAAATCCTGATTGCCGTTGAATCCTATGCCAAATAACTCATGTATTTCTCTTTCTATCCACCAGGCTGAACGCGTTACAGAAGTTATGGTATCTATATGCGGATCGGTCTTATCTTTTAGAATGGCTCGTATCGAAATAATTATGCCGGCCGCGTCAAGGGCGAAATGGTACAATATCTCGAACCCATCAAAATCATCAACAGCGCTTGCTATGTTAAACCGAAGCCCAAGCTCGTTGAAGACGTACTTCGTTAGATCGACTATATCTTTAGGATAGATATCCACATATGCCCTTCTCTCATTTTTTTTGTATACTTTAAGAATCCTATTACCGAATCTATCTGTTATCTTTTTTAAGAGTTCATCTAGCGTCATATCATTCCTTCGATTTCGAGTTAATCCTGTCTATGAGCTTCTTTATGCCCGCAAGTATGGCCTCTGGTTTAGGCGGGCATCCAGGTATGTAGACATCAACCGGTATTATTTCGTCGAGCGGCTCTGTGGTATTGTAACTATCTTTGAAAAGCCCCCGCGAGGACCCGCATGCGCCCCATGCTATTACAAAGCCAGGCTTCGGCATCTGTTCATAGATCTTTTTTATTCTGGGCATACATTGTCTGTTTGCAGAGCCTGTGCAGAGCAGCGCATCCGCATGTCTTATGCTTCCGACTAACACGACGCCGAATCGCTCCAAATCATAGCGGGGTGTAAGACAGTCCAGAAGCTCTATATCGCAGTTATTGCAGCTTCCGCTTGAGAGGTGAAACACAAACATGGATTTTGTAAGAACCTTTTCTTTAAGCCCCATCTAGTATCCTAAATACGCAAGTGCCACTGAGAGGACTGCCAGAAGCGCCACAGGTCCCCAGAAAAACTTCAGCGCCTGGTCTATCCGCACCCTCGGGTTCGTATTTTTTATCACTATCATTAAAACTAAAATTAATATAAATTGTAGAATTGTCTTAATAAAACCGACTGGGCTAAATTTTATTCCGCCGAAATAGAGTGTGATTAAAAATATGGGAACAGCAAAAGTCATAATGGCCTTAGCCAGTTTAAAAATTCCTAATGCCTTCCCCGAATATTCGATATAGGCACCTGCCATTATCTCTGTCTCGGCTTCTGATATATCAAACGGAACAAACCCAAGCTTTGCCTGAATGCATAATAGCATAACAAAAAATGATATCGCACCTGAGGGACTTCCTATTAGGGATCCATTGTTAGCCTGCTTGATTAAGATATCGCCTAATCTTATACTGTAGCCTGATTTCATTATAGGGACGACCAGGGACAATATAAAAGGCAGCTCGTAAGAAAGCATGAGCTTCATCTCCCTGGATGCGCCAAGTGAGGCAAGCGGATTTTGCGATGCGAAAGCGCCGAGCATGAGCGCAATGGAAGGCATTGCTAATAGATATACAAGGACGATAAGGTCTCCTATGAATCCTTTTTGTGGTATTGCATTAATCACAAGTATTATAGTCGATACAAGTGTGGCGCTCGCCATCGCTACGGCAGGCATTCCAAGGAAGAATGTTTTAGAAACGCCTTCCGGCACCAGCGTCTCTTTATATAGCAATAACTTCAATACATCGATGAAATTCTGATACCAAGGTGGACCTACCCGCCATTGGATCCTTGCAGTCACCTTTCTATCAATCCAACCTATGAGAAGGCCCATTGCCGAGGAGAATAGAAATCCTGGAAAGATAAGATATAAAAATGCGTATTCCAGGGCTTTTGCCATATACGTCATTTTTGAAGTACTTTCTTTTTCATTGGACTCTCGGTGGTTCTTTCCCACTTGTAATTCGTCTTCACTAAAATGTGTTCTGATACCTTGTATATCTTCTCTGGCATATTCTCTTCAAACTCACCATACTTTATTCCGTCATGAGCACATGACTCAAGACAGATCGGCACCTCTTCACTTTTGAGCCTTCCCATACAAAAATCACAGTGCGCCATTATGAAAGGCATCGTCTCCGGATATATGACGCCGAACGGGCAAGCCCTCGAACAGGATTTGCAGGATGTGCATCTCATCATGTATCGCTTGAGCATATTGTGATCTTGCATTTCTAGCGCTTCCCACGGACATGATGCAACGCATGGCGCATCGTCGCACCTTCTGCATACAATAGCAAAGTGGGCCAATTCCCTTAAAGATGTTATACCGTTATTTGCGGGATGCTGGATATAGCTACATAGCATCCCGCAGTCTTGGCACTGCGAACAGATATCTAAATCTATCAGCAGCCGTCGCATAAGTTTAGTCCCAAATACCCGGAAGGTTTTTCAGCTTATCGTAAGTAAATACCGGGCCATCTTTACAAACATAGTTTGGACCTAGCCTGCAGTGGCCGCATTTGCCGATGCCGCAGGACATATCCTTCTCCATCGATAAGTATATTTGTCTATCTTCAAATCCCATATCCAAAAGTTTAAATGTAACGAATTTCATCATGATCGGCGGGCCGCAGACTATTGCTACCGCATTATCAATATCCAAGCCATCCTTTTTCAATATGGTCGTAACAAGGCCTACTTTGCCCTTCCATGTTTCATCGCCAGTATCAGTCGTGATCTCCACGTTTACATGTTTGGCCTTACCCCTCCACGACTCTATTTCATCTTTATACACTATATCTTTAGGCCTCCTCGCCCCATATTTCAATATTATCTTTTTGTAATCGCTAACCTCATTAAAGAGAGCATATAACAGTGCCCTCAAAGGAGCCAGCCCCACTCCGCCACCCACTATGAATATCTCTTTGGTTTTAAAATCTTTCAATGGATAGCCCGATCCATACGGACCTCTCAATCCAAGAATATCGCCGGGCTTTGCCTGGTGTAGAAGCCGCGTAACGCGGCCCGCACTCATTATAGTAAAATCTATTTTGTTGCTTATATTATGATTGGAGGACGGCGTAAACGGGGCCTCTCCGATGCCTAAAACCGTGAGATCCATAAACTGACCGGCCTTAAAACCGATGTCGACTTTTGGTTTAAGGGTAAATGTCTTTATATTAGATGTCTCGTAGACAATGTCGAGAATCTCCGCATCTATATACGCGTATGGGTTTTCTGTTTTAGTCGGATTTACTTTTAATTCACTCATTCGGCGGCTTGTTCCATGTTCCCTTTACCAGCCCTTTCAATACCTCTCTTAAATCGATGTCTCCGGGGCACGCTTCAATGCAGCGGCCGCAGCCAGTGCATGCGTAATAGTTTAATACATTTGGAAAGAATGTAAATTTCTTCTCGAATCTGTTGCGAAGCCTCTCATACAAATGCTTTCTGGGATTTGCCCCGCCTGCGACTCTGGCAAAACTACTGTAAAGACAGGCATCCCAGATTTTGTATCTTCTTGCTTCGTCGTCATGCTTCTCATCGAACAAGAGAAAACAGTGGCATGTGGGGCAGACGAGGTTGCAAGCGCCGCATTCGACACATGTCGATGCGAAGTCCTTCCACAGTTTCTCGTTATAATAATTCTTCTTTACCGTTCCTTTTATCTGTGAAGTATTGACGGTCCCCCTCTTGTCTATAAAATCCTGAACCTGTTTTGATACCTTATTGCGGTTTGACTGTCTTATATCGACATTGCTGGGATAGGCAGTTTTGAAAAACATCTTGAAATTATCTATGAGACTGTTACCTTTGCCGCTGGCTACCTCCACTAGAAAATGGTCGTCTATGGGCGATAGGTTAAGGTCAAAATAAGCTTTTGGGTAGGGCGCTCCGTCCATGGCGATACAAAAACAGGTTTCTTTAGCATATGTGCAGTCACTTGCTATTATCATTGTCCTGTTTCTATTATCAACATAAAATGGATCCTTGAAATCACCTTCCTGAAATACGAAGTCCTGCAGAAGGAATGCGGATAAGTCGCAAGCCTTGACACCGGCTAGAATCAAGGGCCGTGTATCTTTGGCGTTATTGAGCATCTTTTCTCGGGGAGGGTTTATGAAAGATTTTACAGGCTGGCTCTGTCTTATACCGCCTAACTCTATATTGCTTTCCCTGGATGGGTCGAATTCATCAAAATAAAGCCTCTCGCCCTTACTATACGACACAATCACTCTATGGGTTTTGGATAGTCTACTAAATAGATCAAATAAATCTTTTTTAGTTATGGCATAAAGATTTTTCTGCATAGAGATAATATTATATCAAATAAATATCACTTTTGGAATACTAAACGAAGCAAGAAATTTTTATGGGTCCTGCCGCTTCAGGATTTTGTTCACGGCTTAGAATTTTTTCGCCGTGTGCTACGGTTTACGTCTCGCTCATTTGCAGAAATTCCTTCAGGCCTCACTTCGTTCGGCCTTCAGTCAGTTTCTGCATTCGCTCGACGTAAATCCTTGCACACCGACCGTCAATAGACAGATATGCCGAAAAAATTCAATAAGCCGTTCACAAAATTCTTCGTAACAGCATAATAAAATTTTTACAATAAGTGAATACGAGTCAAATGACCACGAGGCCACGGGGGTTGAGCCGTTAAATTTTGCTAACGTCTAACTATAACCTAAGCCATATACGCATAGTGTCCACAAGCACAGTAATGATATATTAAATAGCAAAACCATAAACATTCCTTG
>JAHFGO010000089.1 GCA_023247385.1 Candidatus Omnitrophota bacterium
AACCGACAGCACGATAGAAGCCCTCACGGATAAAGACTTCAAAGAGAAAATATTCATCTGTTTTGACGGTGCTTTAAACGATGGCGACAAGGCAAATCTTAGCATTAATCTTTCGCTAAAGACAATATGAAATTAAAATTTGACCCGAATCAGCAATTTCAAAAAGACGCTATAAACGCTGTGCTTGATATTTTTGAAGGACAGGGCAAAAACGGCTACGCTCATATTGCCTCAAGCCATGACCTGCTGGGAATATACCCCAATCAATTGACGCTTGGCCAAGAAGCGATCAGCCAGAATGTCCGCAAGATTCAAGAGCGGCAAGGTATAAACAGCCAAGAAGCCGTGCCGGAGATGGATTTTTCTATTGAAATGGAAACCGGCACCGGCAAGACCTATGTTTATCTTCGCACGATATTAGAATTAAACTGCAAATATAACTTCAAAAAATTCATTATCCTTGTGCCGTCAGTGGCTATCCGGGAAGGCGTGATTAAAACACTTAAGATCACTAAAGACCATTTCAGGGCGCTCTACGATAACATCCCTTATCGGTTTTACGAATATATCTCCCGCAATCTCTCTCAGGTCAAAGCGTTTGCTCAAAGCAGTAGCGTTGAAATAATGGTTATGACTATGGGAGCGTTTAACAAGGACGCCAATATTCTTTACAGTAGCCGGGATCAGATGCAGGGTGAACAGCCGATCAGTTTTATTCAAAAGACCAATCCAATCCTTATTCTCGATGAACCGCAGAACATGGAAGGCGAAGCAACGCAGGAAAAGCTAAAGAATTTCAATTCTCTCTTTCGCCTGAGATATTCTGCCACACATAAGAATCTTTATAATCTCGTCCATCAGCTGGCCCCTTACGACGCCTATCAGCTTGGTTTGGTAAAAAAGATCGAGGTTTATTCTGTTGTAGATACGGATGACGATGAACAGACGCAGGCATTTATAAATCTAATAGGCGTAACTTCCACCAAAAAGACTTTCAAGGCCAAGGTGGAAGTCCTTGTCAAAGACAGCAAGAATAGCCTCAAGAAAAAAGTCATCACCCTAAAACAAAACGACGATCTTGCCCAGAAGGCAAATAACAATATTTATGATGGCTATGTCGTTGATGAAATGACGGCTGATGCCCCGGATTATGGGCTAACAGGGGCGGTAAAGTTTAAGAATGGCGTTGAGGTTAAACGTGGCGAGGACGTGGGCAGAGATAAAAAAGACATTATGCGGGTCCAGATCAGGAATACCATTGAACGGCACATCGAGAAACGCAAAGA
Source organism: Candidatus Omnitrophota bacterium (assembly GCA_023247385.1). Taxonomy (GTDB): domain Bacteria; phylum Omnitrophota; class Gorgyraeia; order 2-01-FULL-45-10; family 2-01-FULL-45-10; genus JAHFGO01. The sequence goes on from JAHFGO010000089.1 coordinate 1,287, forward strand.
GCTAAAGAAAAAAGGCATTAAGACCCTCTCCCTCTTTTTTATCGATAGGGTTGATAATTTCATCAAAGAAGACGGTTTTATCCGTAAAACCTTTGATGCGATATTTGATGATCTGAAAAAAAGCGACAAGGACTTGGCCAAATTTAAGGCGAGCGATGTCCGGAAAGGCTATTTTGCCGAGAAGAATGGCGAGTATTTAGAGCGTGAAAAGGCGATAGCAGAAAATAAAGAAGCGTATGACCTTATTATGAAAGATAAAGAGCGACTTTTGTCTTTCGATGAGGCCACAGAGTTTATCTTTACCCATTCCGCCCTTAAAGAGGGGTGGGATAATCCGAATGTATTTAATATCTGCACGCTCAATGCCACAGTTTCGACCATGAAAAAGCGTCAGGAAATTGGCCGGGGGATGCGGTTATGTGTTAATCAGGACGGCGAAAGGGTTTTTGACAGAAATATCAACCTGCTCTCTGTTATTGCTAACGAGCATTATTCTGATTATGTCTCAAGGCTTCAGACTGAATTTGTAGAGGATGGGATTTATAAGGCCCCGCCGTCACCGTCTAACGCACGAAGAAAGAGGGTTATCAAATTACGCAAAGGTTTTGATAAAGACCCAAATTTCACCGCAATATGGAATCGGATTGCTAAGAAGACGAGATATTCTGTCAAGGTTGATTCGGATAGGTTGGTTAAGGCGTCTATCGAGAAGATTAACAGGTTGTTTATCCCCAGGAGACAGATTAATGTTACCAGGGTCGGGGTTGATATTGGCAAGAAACAGGTTGATTTCCGAACGCTTCAATCCGTCTCGCAAGATGCGGTTATTCCTAAAACGCCAATGGATTGTGTGAATTTTATCAAAGATGAGACAAAATTAACCCGAGAGACAGTCATTAAGATTCTGCGGGGAATAAATTCACGGCTTTTTTTTAATAATCCGGAGCGTTTTATTTTTGAGTCAATACAAGTTATAAACGAGTCTCTTATCAAAGACTATGTCGAACAGATTAGTTACCGCCTCTCGGATGATAAATATTGTGTTTCTCAGTTTGAAAGGATAGTCAGCCATAAGGACAGTGTGCATGATATAACGAATAAGAAAAAGTCGATTTACGACGCTGTTGTTTATAGCTCCGACGTGGAAAAGAATTTCGCCATTGATTTAGACCGAGACGAGAGAATTAAATTATTTATTAAGCTCCCCGTGTGGTTCTCTGTTAAAACCCCTCTCGGTGGATATACGCCGGACTGGGCGATTGTAACGGTCAAAATGAATAACAGGGGCAAGGAATCTGACGAAAAAATATACTTTATTATCGAGACAAAAGGCTCGATGGTTGAATCTCAACGTAGGGTATTTGAAAATCAGAAGATTGAATGTGCTAAGAAGCACTTCGAGATTATAAGTGTGCGATATAAAGACGTTTCGAGCTACCGGCAGCTTGAGGAGCTTATGAGACAGGATTGGGGCGCTTGTAAAACAGATGATAAAAAAGCAGATTTATATTTTAGTGATCTTATCCCTGATGAGGATATGTCAAAAACGGCCAAGCATGAAGACCATTTGCGGGTTTATTCTTTAGAGGCAGTTGCTACGGCATTTAGTGAAGAACAGAGACGGCCCAAGGTTCTCGGATGGAAAAAGGTAAACATTAAAAAGACATTTGATAACGATTATTTTATCGCCAAGGTTGTTGGGCGTTCTATGGAGCCTACCATTCCGGACGGTAGCCCCTGCTTATTTCGATTCGACCGCGGTGGTTCACGAAATGGCAAGATCGTCCTTGTTGAATCCCGGCAGGTTTCTGATCCTGAAACACACCAGAGATATACTATAAAGCGATATTCAAGCGAAAAAAAGACTGTTGCGGGCGGTCAGTGGATGCATTCAAAAATAATTCTGTCTCCAGACAACAAGGCTTTTAAAGACATTGTTTTAGAAAATGTTTCAGAGGATGATTTTAAGATCATAGCGGAATTTATTCAGGTATTGAAATAAGAAAAGAAATACTAAGACATACCGTGTGGCAGGCCTACCCAAAGAGCATTTTTGTGCTATACTTATAAGTGATTCCTATGAAAAATTACGAGGTTTTAACAATCGGATACGAGGGCCGGGAGATTGACGAATTTGTCAATCATCTTAAAAATCATAACGTTACCCACCTTGTGGACGTAAGAGAAATACCCTTATCGAGAAAAAGGGGGTTCTCAAAATCCGCCTTAAGAGAAAGGCTCGAATCGGAAGATATTGAATATGTGCATTTACGATCCCTCGGCAGTCCTTCTGAAATCCGAAACAAGTTAAAGATAGACTGGGATTATGACGGTTTTTTCCAAGCCTACGAGGAACATTTATCGCAAAATCAAGATGCTATTGTTGAAGTGCATAGCTATGTCACCAATGGCGTAACCTGCATAATGTGTTTTGAGCGGATGTATGACAAATGCCATCGCTCTATTGTTGCCAGTAAGGTCAGAGAGTATGACGGCAACGGACTGAAAATAACCCACATCTAACCCTTGAAATTTGACAAAAAACAGATACTTGTAACGGTTAAAGCCTATCCGAATCCCAGTAAGAAATACGGCGAGACTGTATGCTGTGCGGGGGTTGATTTAAGCAATTCTCGGTTAATTCGCCTCTACCCGATTCCCTTTCGTGACCTCGACAACGATCAGAAATTTAAGAAATACAGCATAATTGAGGTTAAATGTTTTCCGCCATCGGATGATCACAGGCCGGAAAGCTTGCGAGTTGACGCAGATTCAATAAGTGTTATTGCGTTGCTTGATACGGAAAAAGGCACATGGAAAAAGCGAAAAGATATTGTTTTAAAAGTTCCTGTTAAATCAATGTGTCAGGTGTATAGAGAAGCCGAGAGCGAGGACGTGTCTTTGGGACTGATAAAGCCTGAAAGTGTGACTTTTGAATGGGCAAAGCAGAGCCTGTCAGATCAGAAAGCAAGAGACGCCTGTTATGCCCAGCTGAATTTATTTAATAAGCAGAAAAAGCCGATCGAAGAGATACCGTTGGATTTCTACTACAAGTTTAAATGCGCAGATGTTGCTGAATGCCCGGGGCATAAATTGTCAATTATTGACTGGGAATTAAGGCAGTCATATCGTCAATGGCGGATGCGATACCCTGATGAAAAAGAGCTTTTGCAAAAAATCGAGCAAAAGTGGATTGAAATATCTGATACAGCAAAAAAAGACGTTTATTTTTACGTAGGCAACATGAAACGCTTTCGCAAGACGTTTATGGTCCTAGGTGTTTTCTGGCCCCCTAAAAGATAGATTTTAATCGATTCAATATTTCCTCTTGTTTTATTATTAGGGACACATCCCATTCATGTTACAAAAAGGGCTGGCCGCCCGCACCCGGCCAGCCCTTTTTGTGTATGCTTTCGTGGGCAGCCGGCCTTCGGCCGGACATATTTTCTACTATGAATAGCAAAGGCCGAAGGTGGACGAGCCTGTAGTTGAATAGCCCGATATTTATACTACAGCGTATCTGGCGAGGACACAGCCACGCCTGCTGTTATTTTTGCGGGCCGGCAGGCGGGGCAAGCCGGCATTCAAAGATCTTTCTTCTTGCAACCGTGGATCGTATTAGGTAAAATAATGTCAATGGTTTGAGACGACCCCGAATCGGGGAGCCAATTAAATCTCTCTAAATCACAATGGAGAGATGATTATAGCCCTGAGTGTTCATCGCATTCAGGGCTATTTTTATGTAGCGACGTGTCAAAGAGTTAGGGAAGATATTTACGCAATGTCATTGCGGGGAGCGCCGAAGGCGCGACGAAGCAATCACTCCCTTACAAAATAGTCGAATAAATCTCGCCCAGGCATCTCTTTATCTCCAAATCGCCTCGTAGTTAATGCTTCCTAGTTAATGGCTTTATCGACGGTATATGGCACAATTTGAGTGAGATTCTGGGCATTAACTAGGAATTTTTGTTGAGGAAAAGAGAGATAAGGTTTGAGGTGTTAGGCTGGGTCTTTGACTAATTCGCGCCACAGCTGGCCCTGTTGCTGCCAGTCGGCTTCATTCATGACGCTACGTAGCTTGTATTCGGGGATTGAGGTAAGGATCGCGTTATCCGCGCTGATTATCTCTTCTTGGATCTTTGGTGAAAGGAGCAGCATATTCATCAGTTGAGCAACCCTAACCTGGCTCATATTGCGCCATTCGGCTGCCTGCTTTAGGCTTGAGATCTTTTCTTTATCTATGAATCGCTGTATATGGTAAGCCAGCATCAAGTTCCTTCGGATCGTAGGCTCTTTTTCGATTTCCTCTTCCTTATGCCACTTGTTCAAAGGCCGCACTTGCTTTAAATCGATATCGAATTCAAGCCTAAGATCGCTGCCATTCAAGACTATTCCAAGCTTCTTTGTTTCAGCTGCGTAATAGGCCTCTTTAATGAGAATCTTCAAGATACGCCGCTTTTCTTCCGGATAAAGGGTGTCCCATATCGGCGATAGAAGGGCTTCCATTTCTTTGGTAGGATCTTTAAATTTCCTCTTATCCGAGAGTATGCGCTTTAAGCATTCAATCGTAGCGTCTTCAATGGCCTGGGCATTTACCGATTTATTCGGGCAAGCTTGGTAACTACGCTTCTGGGCGTTTGTGCAAACATAGTATCGGTATTTGTGCGTTCCCTTCTTCATAGTATAGGTATGAAACATAATTGTATTGCAGGTATTACAATGCAGTAGATGGGTCAAGAGCCCGGTACATTCGGTATTTTTTAGCACCTTGCGTTCAACCCGGTTCTGTTTAAGCTTTTCCTGGGCTTTATTGAAGGTTTCCACGTCGATAATTGGCGCTTGCTGGCCGTCGTAGATTTGTCCAGCGTAGCTTACCTTCCCTATATACAAGACGTTCTTGATTATCGCTTGCATGCGGGTGACGCCGAATTTCTTGCCACCATAGGGTTTACCTGCCTTAGAGGCGCCTTGCTTTGACCTATAGCCCTTTTCATTGAGGATAAGGGCTACTTTCAGTAGTGAGTTTCCTTCGAGATAAAGCTTATATATCTCCCGTACAACTTTGGCATCTTCTTGATTAATAAGTAGCTTCTTGCCATCCTTCTCTACATCATAGCCAAATGGCGGCCTGCCGCCTAACCATTGGCCTTTCTTCCGCGCAGCAGACATCTTATCCTTGGTGCGCTCGCTTATGATCTCGCGCTCAAACTGCGCGAACGATAGCAATATATTCAGGGTAAGGCGCCCCATTGAGGTATTAGCGTTGAATTGCTGTCAAAAGAAAACATTGAAAAGATTCTTTCAGTCAAGCAATTGGCCGTGTGGCGGTATCTGCAAACCGTTAACGAAGCCGCTCCCGGCGAGATAGCTAAAAAAACGAAAGTTGCCAGACCCACGATAAATCAGGCACTTGATAAACTGCTCCGACTCAAGAAGGTCGAGCGTATTGGACTTGGTAGAAGCACGAGATACAGAAAGTTGTAGATTTGCTATTTATAACCTTCTCCCAGAAGATAAGGAAGTAGAAAAATAAGCTAAATAGAGATACATCGGAGGCTAACAACAAAAATTCATTGACTTAAGTTTTAAGTATAATATAATATACATGTGTTTAATATATTAGACAGATGGGAATGCTTATGAAAAGGAAAAATAATACCGATATCTTTAGCGCAACGAATACCTTGAAGATACTATCTTTCATGGTAGGACATTCTGGAAAAGAGTTTTTAGGCAGCGAGATTCAAAAGGCCGCCGCTATAAGCAGGGCAGGCGCCTATATCGGCCTTCGCGAGCTTATCAAACAGAGAATAGTCTTAAAAACAAAGAAGGGTAAAT
>JAHFGO010000090.1 GCA_023247385.1 Candidatus Omnitrophota bacterium
ATTGCTGCGGGGATGCCCTTTAAGCCGGCCTCATTCTTATTTAATATGTTCTCAAAAACCACTATGGAATTGTCCACTAACATTCCTACGCCCAGCGCCAGGCCAAATAGAGTCATGAAGTTCACGGATAGCTTCATCGCCCACATCAGGGAAAACGTAATAATCACCGATATGGGGATAGCGGAAGTAACTATTAAAACTGGCCTCACCTTTGAAATGACGATGGACGCTATCACCATTATAACTAAGAGTATATAGAGCAACTTTGTAGGCAAGAACAGCGTGCCAACCAAAAGTACAGTAGTTAATGCTAAAAGCCGCTTATTAAGTGTTATGAGAAAATATGCCAGGACCAGCATTATGAGTCCTGCTCCTTGAAGAAGAGAATTCTTCAAATTCTCTATGGCCTTCTTAATGAAGTCTGCCTGATTGCTCGTCATAACTATCTGCAGATCCTTGGGTAATACCGTTTTAAGCCTTTCAACCTCTTTCTCAATACTGTGTGCAACCTGTATTGTGTTTGCAGTGGACTCCTTCTGGATGTAGATTGAGACGACCGGCCTTATATTTACTCTCGCATAACCTGTTGGCTCTAAGTATGAATCTAACACATTGGCAACATCTTTAAGCCTGATTATGGTCCCATCAGGAAGAGTCGAGACCGGTATATTCTTTATATCGTCTACAGTCTTGTACAAACCTATTGCCCTTATCAAATATTTCTCTTTATTTTGCTCTATGTCTCCTGATAACAAATTTAAGTTGTTTAGGCCTATCATCGCGATGATTCTGTCGAGCGGAAGGCCATAGGCTGCCATTTTCCTCTGGTCAGCCTCTACTAAAATCTTCCTTTCCCTTCCTCCTGCGACCTCGGCGTCAGCGATGCCGTTTATGCGTTTTATTGCCTCTCTCACGTTCTCATCGACTATCTTCCTGATTTCTTCGGTTGTCCTTTTGAAACTTGTTATGGCCAATATCACTATTGGCACATCAGACCTTTTGAACTGCGCGATAATAGGTTTTTCGATCTCTTTTGGGAGTTTGTTCTTAACCCTTGCAAACTTTTCTCTCACTTCGAGTGCCGCAAAGTCCATGTTTATGCCGGGTTCAAAACTTAACACAACAGTGGATTCACCTTCTTTGGAGATGGATAACATCTCCTCCAAATGGCTCACTGTCCCGACAGCCTCTTCAATTGGCTTTGTCACGAGCGTCTCCACTTCCGTCGGAGGAATGCCGCCTCGAACCTCTATTATTATGCTTATCTCACCAAAACTTATATTGGGGTACAGCTCAACCGGAAGCTGTAGCAACGATAGGACGCCGAGGAGTATCAATATGGTATAGGCCATCAGCATCGTGACGGGTCTTTTAATAGAAAAAGAGGGGAGGCTCATTTTTTCCTCTTGAAGACTTTATCCCAGATATCAAGATAGCCTAAATATACGGTAGGAATAACAACAAGCGTAAGGAATGTTGCAACCGTAAGACCACTCATAACTGTTATGGCCATGGGAGAACGCAGTTCTGCGCCCTCTCCACCCAAAAACGCCATAGGAACAAGTCCGAGTATTGTGGTAAGCGCTGTCATAAGTATCGGCCTTAACCTGACCTTACTTGCGTACACAGCTGCTTCTGTAACGCCCATGCCTTTTGATTTAAATAAATTAATACAGTCTATTAAGACTATGGCGTTATTAACGACTATCCCACCCAATATTCCCATGCCCATCAAGACATAGCCGCTTACGCTAGTGTGGGTTATGAATAGGCCCCACGCAACACCTATTAGGGATAGAGGTATTGTAAACATAATTATAAACGGTTGCCACAGTGATTCGAAGAGTGCTGCCATTATCATATATACAAGTAGGAAGGCTGCTATTATAGCGTTTCTCAAGCTATCAAAAGAGGCTTTCATCTCTTCTGACTCGCCGGCAAGTTTAACAAAATAGCCTTTGGGTATCTCCAGGCGCTTTAACATGTCGGTCGCATCGCCTATAATATCCTTTAATGGCCGTTCATAAATATTAGCATAGACTAATACCACTCTCTCCTGATTTAACCGTCTTATCTCGCTCGGACCCTTCCCTTTGCCGAATGTGGCCACGCTCGAAAGCTGAACCCTTATACCAGATGGCGATTGTATCTCAAGCCTTGAAAGCTTGTCAAAGTCGTCCCGATCCTGCTCTCTCAGTCGTACACGGATATCAAACTCTTCGCCTTTCTCTTTCAGTTTACTGGCTATGTAACCCTTTAAACCTATTAACGCTGTCTGGGCAATGTCCGTAACCGATAAACCATATAATGAGGCCTTGTCCTTATCTATAAACACTTTGCTTTCGGGAGAGGGTTCTGAAAGATTATTTTTTATTCCGTAAATTCCTTTTATCTTATCCAGCTGGCTCTCTATTTCATATGTCAATTTCTCCAGCACCTTCAAGTCGTTGCCTTTCAGCTCGATCGTCACGGGCGCCTGAACTGCCAGACCTGCAGCGAGAACGTTTTCCTGCAATACATACTCTACACGCGAGCCTTCCAAATCAATGTTTGCAAGGTGATTTTTTATTACCTGCACCGCATCCTGACTCTTAAGCTTTCTCTTCTTTTTCAGGCTTACGACTATCTCCGCCTGATTTGCGCTTAGACGTTCCACTATGCTCTTGGTCGTTGATTCCTTCGTTGAACCGACAGTAACATTAGTGCTATCGACTTCTGGGATGGTCTTAATAAATTTCTCCAGTTTTTCTGACACCCGATTTGTAATTTCGAGCCTGGTGCCTGCGGGCATATCTATCTTTATAGTAAATTGACCCTGGTCAACCTTTGGCATCATCTCTTTATCCATGAAGATAAATAGAATCAGGGATATTAAAAATACTATTAATGTATGAAAGAGGTACCTGCTTTTATGTTTTACAAACTTATCCAATATGCCCTCATAAACCCTTCTTAATTTTGATGCTGCTTTAGCTTTGTCAATGCTTGATAAATCGTCTTCGCTTTCTAACGCTACACTGCCACCGATATTTATGCCTCGGGAGGCAAGCAGTGGAACTATAGTAAGGGATGCGGCCAAAGACGCCAAAAGCGAGAATGTTACGGTGAGGGCAAAATCCTTTGATATCTGTCCGATTATGCCTATTACAAATATTAGAGGTAAAAATACCACGACGGTAGTCAGTATGGAGCCTGCCACAGAGATGAAGACCTCGTTTGCGCCGATTATTGCAGCTTCTTTTTTTGACTCGCCTAGTTGGATGTGCCTGAATATATTTTCAACTACAACTATAGCGCAGTCAACCAAGCTGCCCACACCGAACGCAAGACCTCCCAACGACATCATGTTTAACGATACCCCCGAGAAATACATGAGCGCAAATGTGGCCATGACTGAAATTGGGATTGTAAGAGTAACTATTAAAGCGCTCGAGATATTTCGCAAGAAATAGTACAATACTACAAAAACCAGTACCCCGCCTTGCCATGCAGCATCCCAGACACCGCTTATGGAGCTCTTTATAAACTTAGACTGGTCGTAGACTATAGAAACAAAAACGTCCTTTGGTATATCTTGTCTTAGTTCCTGGAGTTTCTTCTTAACCCTATTTATTATCTTTACCGTATTGCCAAGAGCTTGTTTCTGTATTGATATGGATATGTTTTCTTTTCCGTTATATCGCGAAAAAGACGTCCTCTCCTTTATACCATCAATAACATTTGCTACATCGCATATATATATGAGCCGTTTGTCTCTGGCAATACCTTTTCTTGATTTATCTAACTCGCGCTGGGGTGGGTAAGGTTCTTCTTCTTGAGAGGTGGACCCTATTGCAACTTCCTCTATGTCGCGCACATGTTCAAACTCACCCAGCGTTCTTATAAGATACTCGTAAAAACTCTCTTTAATAGTGCCGGCGGGATAGTTTAAATTTGCATTGGAAACGGCCTTCGAAACATCCAGCAGCGGTATGCGCCTTGACTGAAGCTTGTCCTGATTGACATCAATCTGTATTTCGCGCTCCAGGCCACCGGATATTGTGGCTGATGCAACGCCCTCAACCTTCTCGACCTCATCCTTTATCATCCGACGCGCCAATTCTCTTAATGCAACTGGCGAACGGTCTTCTCTTGTGCTAGTTACGCTTAAGATTAATATAGGTTTATCGAATGGGTTGAATGGCAGAACAATGGGCTCTTCCGCTTCTCTGGGAAGCCTCTCTTTTATCAGGTCTATTTTCTCCCTCATGCCGAGAGCGGCAAAATTTATATTCTGATTCCAGCCAAATTCAGCTATTACAAGTGATAGCCCCTCTTTGGAAATGGAGTGTATCCGCTTTACACCAGCAACCGTGCCTATTGCTTCCTCTATTGGTTTTGTTATGAGGGTTTCTATCTCTTCGGGTGCAGCGTTCTCATATGGGGTGACCACCGTAAGCTGTGGATAGACTATCTGGGGAAATAGCTCCTGCGGAAGCAGTTCCAGCGAAACTACGCCAAATATTAAAATTCCCGAAACTATCATAACGATAGTCACAGGACGTTCGACGGAAAATTTCGGTAAATTCATGCTTTATTAGATCAACCCTTCCTGGACCTCTTGAATCTCGACCTTGGTCTTGTCTTTAAACTCTTCCTGAATTTCTATTATTATCATATCGTCTTCTTTTAAGCCCTCTCCCACTTCAACTAAGTCTTGAGTCATGTAACCCAGTTTTATTGGCTTAACCTCTACTATTCCGAATTCTGGTTCTTTTTCTTTGGTCTCTGGCTTTGGCTCTTCTTTCTTCTTTTTGCCAAACGGCCATGTCTTCTTCTTCGGTTTTTCTTTGCCCCTTTCTGCGGGGATTGCCTTCTTCGGTTCTTCTTTATTTACCACGTACACAAAATATTCGGCCTCTTTCTTCTTCAGTCCGGAAGCCGGAATAACTATCGCATCTTTCTTCTCGTAAGTCGCAATTAATGCCCTTATGAACATACCGGGTTTAAGTAGACCCTCTTTGTTGTCAAGTTCAATTTTTATGTTCTCGGTACGGGACCTGCCTTCTATTATCGGTGAGATCCTATCTACAGTGCCGCTAAAAGATTTATTGGGATAGGCGTCAACAAAAATCTCTGCTTTTTGGCCAAGCGCTATCTTTGGAACGTCCTTTTCTATAATACTGAATTCCGCATATACCTTATTTATGTCGACGAACACGCCGACCTTGTCATTGGGTGTAACATAACTGCCAACGTCTATAAGCCTTGAACCCAAAAGGCCGTTTGACATTGCATAGATATTCGTTTTATCAAGCTCTGACTTAGCGGATTCGTACTCGAGTTTTGACTGATCGAGCTTCATCTGGCTTATGGCTCCTATCTCAAATAATTTTTGATTCTTATTTGACTCTATCTCGGTGTATTTTAATTTGAGAAGCGCATCCCTCTGCACAAGGCTTGCTATTATATCGCCCTCCTGTATTTTCTCGCCTTCTTCGAAATTGAAGCTTTCTATTATGCCAACCACTTGAAATTTGAGATCCACCTCCTTAAAGCCTTTTACGTTGCCTATGCACGGCAGCGTGTCCTTGAAGTCTGTTTTCTTCACCTTGAATATTTTGACTGGCGTTGCCTCTTCTTCAAATCCAATAACCGGGGCCTTCCCCCCGGCCTTAAGGCTTTTCTTGAATAATACGTTCTGGATGTTTGCTGTTGTGCGCGCCAGTATTATCACAGCAACTATTGTAATAAGTAATGTGAATAAAAACTTCTTTTTGAATTTTTTATCCTTAAAATTTATGTTTTTTAAAATCTCTATCTTTTTCATATAGGCACCCCTTATTGTTTTTCATCTTTAAAATAATCCTCTACGCCTATGGCTTTATTTATGCTGGCAATCGATATGTGGCAGTCTGTGAGCGCCTGCACATATCCGAACCTCTCCTGGGCCAGTTTTATCATGCTCTCTATGACATTCGAATCCTGCGCTTCATCCATTCCTCGTTTTAATTTTACAAACTCCAAATCCTTCTCCTGATACTTGACTTTATTTGTAGCGGTCTCTAATTGTATCAAGGCCTTCTCGTAACTAAAGCAATTTTCTCTGACCTCCAAAGTGATATCCTGTTTTATCTTATTTAACTGCTGCCTTGCGTTCTCAAAATCTATGTCGGCTAACTGCTTGTCTGAATAATAGTCGAGCTTATCCAATATCTTAAGTTTATACGACGAAGTGACTGCTTTTGTCCCCTGAAATGCACTAACAACTGGCACCCACTCTTCCCTTGTCCATGCATATTCACCTGTTGACCCCCAGAACGGCATGGACGCCTTTATGCCAGCATACCATTGCTGTTCGAGTTTTCGATCAGGATCAAGGCTGCCACCGGCTGGCGGAGCTGCCCTGTCATCGGGCACGAACTCTTCTTTTGCCAAGCCCCAGTTGCCCAATATATCTATCTTTGGCCATCCCTTAGCCTTGGCTATGTTCTTCCCATAGGTATAATAATCCATCATAAGCGAATTTATTTTTACCTCGGCTCTATTTAAAAATGCAGCCCTTAGCGTATCTTCAAAATCTACCGATGCCTTTTTAAACTCCAGACTCGGTTCTATCTCTATTTTTTCTCTTGGATCAAGGTTCATCGCCTGTTTCAGAATCAATTCTCCAACAGATGCGTCTCCTTCTGCTGAGGCTAATTGGAATTTTATCTGACTGGCTTGGGAGGTAACGTTGAGAAGCTCTAATTTCGAAATGGCTCCGGCCTCAAAGGCCTTCGTAACCATATTAAATATATTGTCGACTTCCTGTGCGAGGGCCTGCTGCATCTTAAGGTTCTCTTTTGCCTTTGCGAGCGTATAATAGTCTTTCTTTACCTGGAGGATAAGTTCATTTTTGATTCTTTGGTAATCATTCTTCGTCACTTCTAAATTTGCCTCTGCCTGCTTCGCGGTAAAGAACAGTTCCCCTCCATGGAATATGGGCTGCTGCCCTTCCACATACTGCTTTCTGCCAACATATCTTCTGCCAGAGACTCTACCTATAGACTCTTCATATGCT
>JAHFGO010000091.1 GCA_023247385.1 Candidatus Omnitrophota bacterium
ATTCTAAAGGATATAGAAAACGTAGTTACAGCTTATGCTAAGGAATCGGGATATGACCTCGTCTTAAATTCGCGCATGCTGCTTTACGGCGCAGAACAATACGATCTGACCGTCGAGGTATTAAATAGATTGAACAAATAAAAACATAACATGGCCAAGAGGTTAAAAGAGATAGCGACCTTTATAAAGGGCGAGCTGATAGGCGATGGAGAGGTCATAATAAATGGCATAAATGGCATAAATGAGGCCAAAGAAGATGAAATTTCTTTCATAGTGAGTTCCAAGTATGAGAATCTTATTGAGTTGACGAAGGCAGCCTGTGTTATTGTGCCAAAAGATTTTAAAAGGGCTCATTCCAAATCGCTGATAAAAGTCGAAAACCCATCGATCGCCTTCTCCAAAATAATTGAACTTCTTCTGCCAGATAGAATCCCTCACCCGAAAAGTATCGATGAAACAGCCGTAATTTCTAAAAGCGCTAAAATTGGCACAAAGGTTGCGTTAGGTCCTTATGTAGTAATAGAAGACGGCGCATCTATTAGCGATAATACTGTAATATATCCATATTGCTATATCGGAAAGAATTCTAAAATAGGTAAAGATTGTATTTTATATCCTAATGTAACAGTAAGAGAAGAGATCCTGATTGGTGACAGAGTCATCATCCACTCAGGCACGGTTATAGGCAGTGATGGATTCGGTTACGATACCCAACGAGACGGCACCCATGTCAAGATTCCGCAGCTCGGAATAGTTGTTATAGAAGATGATGTTGAGCTTGGCGCCTGTGTAACAATAGATAGGGCGAGATTCGCCAAAACCGTGATAGGCAAGGGCTCTAAAATAGATAACCTCGTTCAGATAGCTCATAATGTCACTCTGGGGCCTAATGGCCTTATCGCGGCGCAATCTGGCATATCTGGAAGCTGCGAAATAGGTAGAAACGTCGTTTTCGGCGGTCAGGTTGGCGTATCAGACCATATAAAGCTGGGCGATTTTGTTACGGCCGGAGGAAAGACCGGCATCTTGAAATCATTTCCTGCGAACACAGTCCTATTCTGGTATCCCGCAAAGAGAGTTGAGAAGGCAAGAGATGTGATAGCTTCGATCGGGCTACTTCCAAAGCTATTTGAACGAGTGAGGGCTCTAGAAGTTAAAATTAAGAAGTTAGAGAAGTGATCCCTCAGCTCGGCCAATATTTAACAATAGCCTCGCTCGGGATCCCGGTGAGCGGGGTCGAACCATGATAAAACAGAAGACCATTAAACAACCGGTCACGATAGAGGGCGTCGGTCTACAAACGGGCAATAAAGTAACCTTAAATCTAAAGGGCTCTCCGGCAAATAGCGGAATAAATTTCATACGAGCGGATCTTCCTAACAAACCTCTTTTAAATATTCAATCTGTAAATTTAAAAGATTGCGAGCCACAAGGCATTGAGCGCAGAACCACATTGGGCATTGGCCCGCTTCAGGTCGAGACCACAGAGCACCTCATGGCCGCGCTCTGGGGCGGCTCGATAGATAATATCGTAATAGAACTCAATAATGTAGAGTTGCCGGGCCTGGACGGAAGCGCGAAAATTTTCCTCGATCTTTTAAAGAAAGGTGGAATAACAGAACAAGACGCACCTAAAAAAAATTTAAAGATAAATGAAGTAGTTTGGTGTAAAGGCGATGACAGCCTCATTGCGATATTCCCCGACGATAGTTTTAGAATTTCTTATACGTTATCATATAAAGATACAAGTATAGGCACACAGTTCCTTAGTTTAGTTTTAGATAAAGAGAATTTCGAAAGCGAGATCGCTCCGGCTAGGACATTTTGTCTAGAGGCGGAGGCGCTCCAACTTCTTAAGCAGGGCTTCGGCAAAGGCGCAAATTGCGATAATACTCTCGTCATCGGAAAAAATGGCCCTATAAAAAATGTTCTGAGATTTCCAAATGAACCGGTAAGACATAAAATACTCGATCTTTTAGGGGATCTATATATTTTAGGGGCATCAATAAAAGGCCACATTGTAGCCATAAAGAGCGGCCACGAACTAAATATGGAATTAGTGAAGAAAATTCAAAATTTAAAACTAAAAAGTCAAAATTAGAATTAAAAATTTAAAATTTTGAGTTGTAATTTTACATTTTAACTTTTGAGTTTTAAATTACCATAGCTATTGCAAGGAGATTATATGGGCAAAATAGAGTTTGATATTAAAGGAAAAGTTTTGGATATAAATTTAATACAGAAGATCCTGCCTCATAGATATCCATTTTTATTCATCGACAAAATTATCGAAGTGAGTGACAAAAGGGTTGTGGGAATAAAAAATGTTACTATAGGCGAGCCATTCTTTCAAGGCCATTTTCCCGAGCGCCCAATAATGCCAGGCGTTCTGATAATAGAGGCAATGGCGCAGGTGGGTGGCGTGGGCGCATTAAATATGAAAGACAATATAGGAAAGCTCGCCTATTTCTTGAGCATAAATAATGCTCGTTTTCGTAAGCCCGTACTTCCAGGCGATGTGTTAAGGATAGAAGTGGATTTATTGAAGACGAAACTTAGCGTGATGCAAATTCATGGTGCCGCAAAAGTTGGTGACGACGTTGTGGCTGAGGCCGATCTCATGTTCGCCCTCGTCACTCCTAGCGAGGAATAAAATTTATCTATGGGCAGAATTGGACTGGTTGCCGGAGAAGGTGAGCTTCCTATGATATTTTCTCGTGTAGCTAAAGGGAAAGGCGATACTGTTATAGCATTTGGCCTAAAGGGCGTAACCCCGCCAGAACTGGAGAAATATGTCCATAAGCTGCATTGGCTCGATTGGGGTTCTCTCGAGAAGGCGCTTTTCTTACTGGCGGCCGAGCGTATAAAGAAGGTTATAATGTTAGGCAAACTCGAAAAGGAGGTGTTTTTTAAAAACAATAAGAGTCTGGACAATCATGCGAAAAAAATATTAGAAAAGTTGCGCGATAAGAAGGATTATTCTATCTTTAATGAAGTGACTAAGCTTTTAGGTAAAGTGGGAGTAGAGGTGATAGATTCCACAACTTATTTGAATGACCTGATCCCACAAAAAAGCACTCTTACCAAGAGAGAGCCGACAAAGAACGAATGGGAAGATATAGACTACGGCAGGAATTTGGCAAAAGAGCTTTCGAAATTCGATATCGGCCAGACTGTAGCAATAAAAGATAAGACCGTCATAGCGCTGGAAGCGATGGAGGGAACCGACGCAACTATCTTACGGGCAGGGAATTTGGTAAACGGGGGATTTGTAGTAGTCAAAGTCTCAAGGCCAAATCAGGATATGAGATTCGATGTGCCACTTGTAGGTCCGGATACATTAAAATGGCTTATAAAAGCGGATGGGAAAGTCCTTGCCCTTGAAGAAAAAAGGACCCTTCTTATCGATAAGGAGGAATTAGTAAAGCTCGCCAACGAGAAAAAAATATCCATAGTAATCATTTAGAAATATATTTTTTTATTTATCAATACCTTCTAGAATATTCAAAATAGACCTCGCCGCGCGTAGAGATGCTCCTGAAGACCCCAAAGAATCGCGCACGCTTTTGAGCTCCCTGCGCATCGACAATATCTTGTTCTCGTCCGACAGAATCTCTATCGCCTTATTGGCGATCTTCTCTGGCGTTGCATTGGACTGTAACAGTTCAGGCGCCACTTCTTTTTGTGCTATTATATTTATGAGTCCTAAAAATTGTATATTTGAAACGAGTTTATATAGTATAAACGTCAATAAATTTACCTTGTAGATTATGACAAGAGGAGTGCCTATAGCCGCACTCTCCAGAGTAGCGGTACCTGACGCTACTATCGCAAAATCTGAAGCAGATAGGACATTATACGCATCATCTTCTGCGAGCCTGATCTCAAGACCGGAATTTTCAATAATCCGTTCATATAAATTTATTGATAGATCAGAATGCTTTACAATTATAAATTGAGTTTTATTTAATTTCTCATTTATAATTTTACCAGCGAAAACCATTACAGGTAAAAGCCTTTTTACCTCAATGGCTCTTGAGCCTGGAAGCAGGCTAATTGTAATTTTTTCTCCGGAGAGATTATATTTTTTCAATACATCCTCTTTAGTTAAAGATAATTTAACGATATCTAAGACAGGGTGACCGACGAATTCCACATTTATATCGTATTTTTTATATAGCTCCTCTTCGAATTTGAAGAAGACCAAGATTTTTTTTACAGCTTTTCTTATTATGTCTATCCTGTCCCGTCCCCACGCCCAAACCTGCGGGCTTATGTAATATATAACAGGTATAGAGCGCTTCTTAAGTTCCATCGCAAGCCTTAAGTTAAATCCAGGGTAGTCGACGAGTATCGCAAAGTCCGGTTTCAGCGAATCCACTTTCGAGATGACCGCATTATAAGCCCTTTTTACAACGAATATATTTTTTAACACTTCTACTGCTCCGATGAGAGCCAACCCCGATATGTCAAAGATAATATCGACGCCTGCTTTTTTTGATAAACTGCCCCCAAGTCCAAAAAATTTAAGATGCGGATTTAATCTTTTAAGATCTTTTACAAGGTTGGAGGCGTGGAGATCGCCAGAGGGTTCCCCTGCTACTATAAGGATCTTCTTGGGGTCCATTAGTGCGTAGACGGTTTTATTTTTTGTACTATCTCAAGCGCTACCTGCAGTGCCCGCCTTCCTTCGATGCCAGAGACTATAGGGCGTTTAAGTGTTCTTACGCATTCAAGGAAAGATTTTAATTCTTTTTTCATAGGTTCTTTCTTCTTTATCTTTATCTTCTCCCTTGCAATCTTTTCGTCGGTCTTCTTGAATATAGCCGCCTCTTGAGTCACATAGTCAAGAGACAAGTAAGAATCTTCCTGGAATATCCGCATCTTCCTTACGACATCTTTTGTGACTCGGCTTGCAGTGATATCTGCTATGGTCCCGTCTTCAAAGGTGAGCCTAACGTTTGCTACGTCTTCATAGTCTGAAATAGTGCTTAAACCTACCGCCTCAATATTGACAACATCTTGCTGAATTAGCCCCAGCACTACATCTATATCATGTATCATCAGGTCTAAGACAACACCCACATCCTTTACCCTTTTATGGAACGGCCCTAGCCTTTGGCATTCTATGAACTTAGGTTTCTTTAAATATGGCTCTATTGCAAGGACTGCAGAGTTAAAGCGCTCGATATGGCCGACCTGAAGAATAAGCTTTTTCTCTTTAGCTATCTCGATCA
The DNA here is from genome assembly GCA_023247385.1 of Candidatus Omnitrophota bacterium. Lineage (GTDB taxonomy): Bacteria > Omnitrophota > Gorgyraeia > 2-01-FULL-45-10 > 2-01-FULL-45-10 > JAHFGO01. The sequence goes on from JAHFGO010000091.1 coordinate 5,238, forward strand.
ATTCATCCGCCTCGGAAAGTGTCTTCGTTATCGGCTTCTCTATTAAGACATGTATATTATGATGCAAGAAATCTTTGGCTATGTGATAATGCAGGCTTGTAGGCACAGCTATACTTGCGGCATCGACCTTGTCAAATAAATCTTCGTAATCTGAGTAACTGGCGGCATGGTACTTTTTACCTATTTCAATGGCCCTCTCTAGGTTGCAATCGCAAATACCCACCAGCTTAACGTTATCCAGCCTTGAGTACACCTTGGCGTGAATCGTGCCAAGGTGTCCCACACCGACTACCCCAACTCTTATTTTGTCCATCTTGCCCTTCGCATAGCTTGCAATATTAAAATGAAATTATAACACGTGTAAAGTCTATTGGCAAGTGAGATCAAATTCAAAATTTTACCTCGACAAACCCGCCCCCCTATGTTAATATAACATCGAAATATTACTATTTATGAACCACTATAGAAGATTAATAAAGTTCGTCATGCCGCATGCCTGGTTACTTGCATTGGCAGGGTTATGTATGGTAGCATCATCGGCCTTCAGCGGCTTTTCCATAGGGATGATCATACCCCTGGTGGATAACATCCTTGCCAATAAGAAAATAGTCATACCTCACAGCGCAGCCTTACCACAAGTTATAAAAAATATGATAGAGGCCATAAACTCTATGTCGGCCACGACACTTCTTAACAGGATGACAATCATAGTGATAATCCTCTGGCTTTTAAAGAACTTCTTCGAATTCTGCCAGACGTATCTTATGAACGATGTCTCCCAACGCGTTATAAAAGACGTTAAGAACACCGTATATAAAAAATTACTCACCCTTTCCTTGGACTACTACTCCAAAAATCCCACTGGCAAGCTGATGTCGCGAATAACTTATGACGCCTCTATCATAAGAGACGCGATCTCAACGGGAGTTACGGATCTTTTGTATCAACCCGTCCAGCTATTGGTCTACATAAGCATACTTTTGGTGGTCAAGGTATACTTTTCAATATCCTGGCTATTGATACTTATCAGCATATCCCTATTCCTACTTGTCATATATCCGGTTGTGAAGATTGGGAAGAGGCTCAAAACTATATCAAGACAATCTCAGGAGAAAGTGGCAGATATGACCACCACCCTGCATGAGACCATCTCAGGGGTTCGTGTAGTGAAGGCCTTCTCCATGGAGGACTATGAGGCAAAAAAGTTTGAAGACCAGAACCAGAATTTCTATAGGCTCACAATGAAGTCTGTAAAGAGGATGACAATCGTGAGCCCCATAACTGAATTCGTTGGCATATTTTGCGTCGCCACAATACTATGGATTGCAGGGAAAGAGATCTTATCTGGAGCCCTCTCAGCAGGCGCCTTTATAACTTTTCTTGCAAGTCTCCTTTCCATTATGAGGCCGATAAAGCGTCTTACTAACGTGTACAGCATAAACCAACAGGCCCTCGCCGCAGCCGACAGGATCTTTGAGGTATTGGATACGAAACCATCAGTTGTGGAAAAGCCAGGCGCGATGGATCTGCCCAGAGTTAAAAGTAGCGTTAAGTTTGAAAATGTCTATTTTCGATATGAAGAGAGGGACGTGTTAAAAGGTATAAATTTGGACCTTCGCGTTGGAGAGATCGCCGCATTTGTGGGGCCAAGCGGCGTAGGAAAAACGACCCTCGTTAACCTTATTCCTCGTTTTTACGATGTAACTGGAGGCCGTATCACGATCGACAGCATCGATATACGCGATTGCACATTAAAGTCTCTGATGGG
>JAHFGO010000142.1 GCA_023247385.1 Candidatus Omnitrophota bacterium
AGTGAGCCCAACATCATAGAGCGTCTGCAGTTTACTTTTAATAACAGGGATATTAGCAAACAGTAAAAGCGCCTCTTCCACCGACATTGCGAGGACATCTGCTATGGACTTTCCCTTAAATTTAATTTCGAGCGTCTGCTCATTGAACCTCTTGCCTTTACATACCTCGCACTGCACATACACATCAGGCAAAAAGTGCATCTCTATCTTTTTCGTCCCATCCCCCATGCAGGCTTCGCACCTTCCGCCTTTCACATTGAAACTGAACCTGCCAGGCCTATAGCCACGCACTTTGGATTCAGGAATCCTGGAGAATATATCTCTTATGGGGCTGAATGCACCGGTATATGTTGCAGGATTTGAGCGCGGTGTTCTTCCGATAGGCGATTGGTCTATCACGATAACCTTGTCTATAAATTGAGCCCCTTCAATCCTCTTATGCTTGCCTGGCTGCTCTTTTGATTTATAGAATTTCTTCGCAAGAGCTTTATATAGAATATCGTCAACGAGCGTACTCTTTCCTGAACCGGACACGCCTGTTACGCATACGAAAAGACCAAGCGGAATCTCTACGTCTATCTCTTTTAAATTATGCTCAGATGCACTTACTATTTTCAATATCTTTCTATCATTGATAGTCCTTCTCTTCGATGGAATCTTTATCTTTAACTCTCCTCTCAGATATTTGCCAGTCAATGATTCTTTCGAATTTAAAATATCCTTCAATGTTCCGCTCGCTACAACTCTCCCGCCATGTTCGCCCGCGCCAGGGCCAAGATCTATTAGGTGATCTGCTTTTCTTATTGTGGCCTCATCATGCTCTACTACTATTAATGTATTGCCCATGTCTTTCAAGGTAAGCAGGGTATCTAACAATTTTGAATTATCCTTCTGGTGCAAGCCTATGCTCGGCTCATCCAGAATATATATAACACCCACCAGGCCCGACCCTATCTGTGTGGCGAGCCTTATCCTCTGAGCCTCACCGCCTGAAAGCGTTGAGCTGCGTCGATCCAGTGTGAGATAGTCTAGGCCGACATTTATCATGAATTGGAGTCTGGAGTTTATCTCCTTCAAGACCTGATGCGATATCTTCTTTTGAACATCGGTCAGTCTAAGATCATTCAAAAATATCTTTAGATCTTTTATTGAAAGGGCTGATATCTCAGAAATATTCTTTTCTTGTATTGTGACTGCTAAACTCTCAGGCCGCAGACGTGAGCCCTTGCATACCGGACACGGCAAGACCGACATATATTTATTGATTTCTGTTTTTATGAACTCGCTGTCCGTCTGGCGGAAACGTCTCTCCAGGTTTGGTATCACTCCTTCAAAGGCACCCCACGCGTCTCGATCGTTTTCTCCATATAGTATTATGTTTTTTATATCTTTTGGAAGATCTTTAAATGCCGTCTGAGCATCGAATCCATATTCGCTGCCCAGCGAGCGCAATAGCCTTCTATAATAAAGATACAGACCCTTGCCGCCCCGCCGCCAAGCATCAACACCGTCTATAATGGGCTTTGACTTGTCCGGTATGACTAACTCCGGGTCTATCTCCATTTTATTGCCAAGGCCGCCACATGACGAACATGCGCCATATGGAGAATTGAAAGAGAACATTCTGGGCGCCAATTCCTCGAAACTTATACCGCAGTCAACACAGGCATACTGTTCGCTAAAAAGAATATCTCTAGCCTTTGCCCGTTCGTCGATGCAAACTACCACAAGACCTTTGCCGGCCTCCAGCGCTGTCTCTATTGAGTCGGTGAGCCGCTTTTTTATCTCCACGCTTAATATCAGCCTATCAACCACAGCTTCTATAGTGTGGGCTTTGTTCTTATCCAATCGGATTTGATTTTCAAGTTCTAACACCTTGCCATCAACCCTCACCCTTACAAAGCCATCTTTCTTAATCTGTTGGAACAAATCCTTGTATTCGCCTTTCCTGCCTCGCACGAGCGGCGCCAGGATGATAATCTTCGTCTGGAGAGGAAGGTTCAGGACCTGCTCCACTATCTCCTGCGATGTCTGTCTTCTGATCAGTTTTTTGCATTTCGGGCAGTGGGGTGTGCCTATCCTTGCGAATAGCAGTCTCAAGTAATCGTATATTTCAGTTTGCGTCCCTACGGTGGAACGCGGATTGGAACCGGCAGTCCTCTGCTCTATGCTTATCGCGGGCGACAAGCCTTCGATATATTCCACATCTGGCTTCTGCAGCTGCTCCAGGAACTGCCTAGCGTAACTCGAAAGGCTCTCGACATATCTGCGCTGTCCTTCTGCATAAATCGTATCGAAGGCTAACGAGCTCTTGCCAGAACCGGAGAGACCTGTTATCACAACAAGCGAATTGCGCGGAATCTCTAAATCTATATCTTTTAGATTGTGCTCTTTTGCACCTTTTACTATGATTTTTTCCTTTTCCATATATATTCTGCTGATATTAACATATAAATAAAAATAAAACAAGAGAGACGGTTAATTCTCCAATCTCCCTTGTCCTATTATCTTGCTTTGGACTACCTTTTTCTTTTTCTTCCGCCTCGCAGCATCTTGGCTCTTGAAACGTCGCCCTTCTTATCGATGAAATAGAGGTAACCCTTTGCCTTCTTCACTCCGGGTTTTGCAATGACTTTTCCGCCGCCGCCTTTTGATTTCCCTCTTGCCATCTTAGTCTCTACGACGTTTCCTTTCTTATCGACGTAATAAAGATATCCTTTCTTACGTTTTATTCCTACTTTTGCAACCTTTTCTGCCATATCGTTCACCTCCTCTCAAACAATATTTTTATTCAATCACACCCGCCATCTCCTCCAGCACTGCTTCATGCTGTATACGGAGATAGTCTTGCTTTATCCGTGAAAGGCTCCTGAATATATTTGCCCTCACATATGGGCAATCTTTTTCTACTTTCTTTACAAATTCCTTGATCATGTGCCTCTTGGAATTTTGAGAATTAGGGCATCTGCACATCTGCGAAGGGAAGCTGGATTCTCTGGCGAATTTTCTTAAAACTTCTTCCTCTACGTAACTGAGCGGCCTTATTATCGTCATTCTGCCATCGAACAGTTCCTGTC
>JAHFGO010000092.1 GCA_023247385.1 Candidatus Omnitrophota bacterium
GTTTTAATATGTCAAATATCCTAAATAAGAAGAACCCTAATATAACCGAAAACATACTGAAAGGCACAAAAAATAACGCTAACAGCATGCCGCAGGCCTCGTCTATGACAATCATCCGCGGATCTTTTCTCTTGTAAATCCTTTCAGCTTCGCCAGCAAATATTACGCCTAAGACAAATAGAAATAAAATTGAAAATCCGTGAAGCACTTCATTATTCTTTACTAAAAAATATACGATCAAACCACCTAGGCTGCCTACAGTGCCAGGCATAAATGGAGAGTGTCCGAGATAGAAGAAGCTCGTTATGAGTTTAATTCGCCTTCGCATTGTAATAAACCCCCTTATTTTTCACAAGGTATAACAGGCCGCTTATCAATGTCATAAAGACTGTTATGAGCATCAGCACAAATATAGTATCTCTGTAAACCCTTTCCGTGCCAGGATTCCAGAAATTAAAAACCTTTATCCCCACTTCTCTGAATATAAGAAATAAAAGGATCGCAAGTATTGCTGTAACCTGTGAGACCATCTTGTGTTTACCGCTTTCATCGGCTGGAATAATTTTCCCTTTTGTAAGCGCTAAAACTCGTAGTCCCGTTATGGCAACTTCTCTAAATATTATTATGACAACCATCCACGCTGGTATAAGTCTCATTTCCACGAATGCTAAAAATGACGCCAACACCAGAATTTTATCTGCAATCGGATCCATGAGCTTGCCGAAATCTGTGCTGATATTCCTCTCTTTTGCAATAAAACCATCCAGAAAATCAGTGAGCGAAGCTATTAGAAATATAAACAAAGCGAGCATCTTTGCCAAGATGCCGTTCGAAAAGAGGAAGAAGATGAATACAAAAGTGAGAATTATCCTAGATATAGTTAATGCGTCAGGAAGGGTCATGCTGCTTCACCGACGAGGTCATATTCTAATGTATCTACAATCTTGGCCAGGCAGAACTCTCCTATCTTCAAACCGTTACCTGTTAAATAAACGCCTCCATCAACCTCCGGCGCGTCGCCCTGCGTGCGACCTAAGAACTTATCTCGCTCGCCTTCCACTTTCTCATCGATCAAAATATCCATTTCCCTGCCCAGGAAGGATCTGTTTATTTCAGAAGAAATCTGCTGTTGTAATTTCATAAGTTCATCGTATCTGGCTTTCTTTACCCCTTCTGGAATCTGACCGCTGAATTCCGATGCCTTCGTGAGCTTTTCCCTAGAATAAAGAAAAGCGCCAAGCCTGTCAAACCTCGTCTGGCGCAAGAATTCTAAAAGTTCCCCAAAATCCCGATCTGATTCCCCCGGGAATCCTACTATTATCGATGTCCTCAACACTATGTTGGGAATGTTCTTTCGCAGTTTTTCCACAAGCGCCATTATGTCAATTTTCGTTGTGTGTCTATCCATCCGCTTCAAGATCCTATCTGATATGTGCTGGATAGGAAGATCGAGATATTTACAAATTTTATCTTCGTCCCGAATCGCCCTTATTAGCTCGTCAGTATAATGGGCTGGATGCGTATAGAGGATTCTGATCCATCTCACGCTATTCTTCAGCCTGCATAGCTTCCTTAAAAGTTCTGGAAATACTATTTTCCCATATCTATCTATACCAAATGATGTAGTATCTTGCCCGATAAGATTTATCTCTTTTAATGCGCCAGTTTTCGAAAGCTTGTTCACCTCTTCGATTATAGATTCTATTGATCTACTCCTAAAATTTCCACGCAAATGTGATATTATGCAGTAACTGCAAAAATTACTGCAGCCTTCGGAAACCTTTACATAGGCGTAATGCCGCGGCGTAAGAAGAAATCTTGGAGAATTCTCATCGTATAGATAATTTAATCTAGTGGATACTGCGGTGCGGTTGTCGCCTTTTTTAAGCGTTTTTAAAAAAAGCGATATCTTTGGAAAATCGTTCGTTCCCAGCACAAGATCCACTTCACGAAGCGGACCCTCTGCTACTTTTTCTTTATAAAGTTGACTGAGACATCCGCATACAACCAGATGCTTTACCTTGCCAACTCTTTTAAGCTGGATGGCATCCAGTATGACATCCATCGATTCTTCTCTTGCGTCCTTGACAAAGGCGCAAGTGTTAACTATACATACGTCCGCCCCGTCTTCGACATTGACTATTTTAAAGCCGCTTCTTTTCAAAGAACCGAGTATTATTTCTGAATCCAGCAGGTTACGTGAGCAGCCGAGAGTAATAATTCCAACGCTGTACATGATGTAACCTACCTTATCCTAAATCCTTTCTTAGTTATCTCCAAATTTTTGATAACGCCTTTTCCGGGAGAGCCCAAAGATTTACCTTCGACTATCAATTCTATTGCTTCAGCTTTTGCAACGTATAACTCTATCTTCTGTTCTGCCTTGAAAGATTCAGACGCGCCTTTGCGAAGCACCCTTTCGAATAGAAGCTCCCCGTCTTTTTTTACCCTGACATATACGTTTTGCTTTAATTTCACGACTAGCGTGAAGGATGCCTTTTCCGGCATGACCTCTTTAGGGGCGGCTGCGACCTTCTCGTAGCTTTTTTTCTGCGGCAGAGCTTTGGGCTGGTTCACCTGCTTGAGCCTTGCATCAGAAAGGCCCCTTTTAGTGCCCCTATGTTTCTTAAAAGAACCTATCGCCTTATTGCCTAAAAATGCGATCAAAAATAACGCGGCGATGATAATAATGCCGGTCTTTACGATGCGCATAAGAGCTGAAAGATCTACAGAAGAGTTTTTTATTTCAAAATTACCTATCTTTATATTCGCACTTTGTAATTCTGGATGAAGGCTTGAATATTTATTTAAGATATCTTTTGAATCAAGGCCGAGATAGGTACAATAACTCTTCAAGAAGCTTTTGACATAGGCTGGAGGCAGCACTTCATCGCACTTTCCTTCCTCCAGCGCCGTTAAAACTGTTGAGTGGATGTGGGTCTTTTTCTGTACCTGATCTATAGTAAGAGATTTTTTCTCTCTGGCCTCTCTCAATCTTTCGCCTATTCCCGCCATCGAAATCCTGTGAGCTTCAGATTCACTCGCCACTTTTTGCTTTATACTCCTCTAGGCTTATCAAAATATCCCGCGGCTTGGAGCCCTGGTATGGCCCCACCACTCCCTCATCTTCCATCATGTCTATTAGCCTTGCAGCGCGCGTGTACCCTAATCCCAAACGCCTCTGCAAAATTGATACCGACGCAGCCCGCGTCTCCAAAACTAATCTAACCGCTTCTTCATATACTTCGTCTTTCTCGAACTTTTTGAAAGCCGTCTTCTTCTGCCCTTCCAATATACCTTCTATATAATCGACCCCCCTTTGAGACTTTATGAAGCTTGTTATCCGCTCGATCTCCTTATCCGAGATGAGGCTGCATTGCGCCCTTATGGGTTTCGACGCCCCCGGTTCTATAAACAGCATATCGCCCCTGCCCAACAATTTATCCGCGCCATTTATATCCAGGACTGTGCGCGAATCTACCTTGGAAGCCACCTTAAATGAAATCCTGGCAGGAAAGTTAGCCTTGATGACTCCTGTTATCACATCGACTGACGGTCTCTGCGTTGCGATTATTATATGAATTCCAACAGCTCTGGAGAGTTGTGCAAGCCGCGTTATCGCGCCTTCCACATCTTGCTGGGCTACCATCATCAAGTCCGCCAGTTCATCTATTATAATGACTATATATGGCAACCCGCCACTTGTCTCTTTTTTAAGCTTTTCATTGTAAAGATCTATATTTCTCACTCCAAATTTTGCAAAAAGTTCATACCTGGAATCCATCTCATTGACAACCCACTCAAGGGTGCTGGCTACTTTTTTTGTATCTGTAACAACCGGAGCTAAAAGATGCGGCAAGTTATTGAATACCGCGAGCTCTACACGCTTTGGATCTATCATTATAAATTTGATCTCATCGGGCGTAGAGTTGAATAGCAAGCTCGTCACGATTGTGTTGACACAGACGGTTTTGCCAGAACCTGTTGCGCCTGCTATTAATAGATGCGGCATGGTGGCAAGATCCGCTACTACAGGAGCGCCTGCTATATCCTTACCAATGGCCAGTTTTAATTTCGATTTAAATTCCCTGTATTCCTTTGAATCCAATACCTCGCGCAAATAGACAAACGCACTTGTTGAGTTTGGCACCTCAACTCCCACAGTCCCTTTACCAGGTACAGGAGCAACGATCCGTACAGATTGGGCTTTCATGGCTAAGGCTATATTGTCACTGAGTGAGGTTATTCTGTGAATCTTTACGCCAGGTGCGGGTTCAAGTTCGTATCTTGTTATCACAGGGCCCTTATTTATCTCCACCACTTTCGATTCTATATCGAAATCGCGCAGCGTCTCTTCCAATATGCGAGCGTTATTCTCAAAATCTTCTTTTATCTTTCTCGCCTCGATCGGAGGCGGAGAGTCTAACAGGTCTAGACCGGGAAGATTAAATCCTTCTTGCCTAGCTACATTGACTTTCAGGGTTTCTTGAATATTTACTTTTGGAGGTGCGGACATTTGCAAAACCGCTTTCTTTGCAATTGCCTCTTCTTTCTTTACCGCTGGCCTTCCGTCTGGTGCGGAAACCTTTATGACTGGTTTTTTAACTGTAAAGGTCGGCATTTCCCTTTTTTTTACAAACCGTTCTTTAGCGCTTGTGGATAAATTTTTAAGTTTAACAAAAAGGCTTGTCAAAAATGGCAAAAGCAAGAATTCGGTAGCCAAAAGCACTGATAGTAAAAATAGAACTATTATGACCAGTATGGCGCCGGCCCTGCCGAGATATTTTATTAAAAAGTCGGAGAAGACCAGGCCGACTATACCGCCTAAGGTGAAACGAAATGAATTGTCGTCTCTGCCTAAAATCGAGAATATGGAGCTCGATGCCAATACCAGAAAGAAAGTTCCAAATATCTTAAAATATATTTTTTGAGCCTTTATGCCGGAGAGCCTGGCGATTGCCCATGAGAGTATAAGTAGAGGCATCACATAGGAGCTTAACCCCATCACAAAGAATAGCGTTGTGCCGATATATACTCCGAATAGCCCTGCAAAATTCCTAGCTGGTACATTGGGGTGCGATGTGAACTGTTTAAGATCAGAGAAGCTAAACGTAACTAAGCTTATAAATATGAGTATGGCTATGGCAAAGAGTATTATAGCCTGTATTTCATTCCATCTTGTTTTGTCCATAACTTGGGACTTGCTATTTTCCAGTATGGCCAAATCCGCCGTGGGCTCGCATGGTATCGTCGAGTTCATTTCTCACGTCTATCTCAGCTCGTACGACTTCTTTTATAACCATCTGGGCGATCCTATCTCCTCGCTTAATCTTAAACGGCTCTTTTCCATGATTTATCATGATGACACTAATTAGCCCCCTGTAATCGGAGTCTATTGTGCCGGGCGTATTGACTAGGCCTATGCCATGTTTTAAGGCAAGCCCGCTCCTGGGTCTAATCTGGGCTTCATATCCTTCTGGTATGCTTACATAAATGCCAGACGATATTAATTTAATCTCGCCTGGCAATATGGTCACTTCACCATCAACATCTGCAGAAAGGTCCATCCCGCTCGATCCGGTTGTCGCATATTTAGGGATGGATATATCCTCGCAACTTTTCTTCTTCTTAATAAATATTTTTACGCTCTTCAATTTTTCGATAGAAAAATTGATCCTACAGAACGCGACGAAAAGGAACGTTCGAAGGATCTTAAACTGTTGGACCAGCCTTGGCTTGTTTTATGGATAGATTTAGGCGACCTTGCTCGTCGATCTTAACGAGCTTTACCGTAACTTCATCGCCAACATGCACCACATCTTCGACATTCTTTACAAACTTATCTGCCAGCTCTGAGACGTGAATCAAACCCTCTTTTCCAGGGAGTATCTCGCAGAATGCGCCGAAATTCATTATCTTGGTTATCTTTCCTAAAAATATTTTTCCTACCTCTGGTTCCTCGGTTATGCCTTTTATAATATTTACAGCTTTCTCGATTGCGGCCGAATCCTGCGAAGCCACCTGCACAGTTCCGTCATCGCCAATATCTATAGTAACGCCTGTGTCTTGAATTATCTTCTTTATGTTCTTACCCCCCGGACCAATCACTTCTCCAATCTTATCCTGGCTGATCTTAAAACTAACAATATGGGGCGCATACTCAGATACGGCCTCTTTAGGCTTTGAGATGGTCTGGACCATCTTATCCAGCACAAATAATCTTGCTCTCTTCCCTGCCTCAAGGGCTTTCTCAATGATGTTTTCTGTTATACCCTGAATCTTTAAATCCATCTGTAGAGCAGTAATGCCGTCTTGCGTGCCAGCGACCTTGAAGTCCATATCGCCATAATGGTCCTCTACTCCTCCTATATCAGTCAAAATTATCGCCTCATTGGCTTCTCTTACTAACCCAATCGCGATACCGCTAACTGCCCTTGTTATAGGCACGCCTGCATCCATTAAAGAAAGTGAACTTGCACAGACTGTAGCCATACTGGAAGAGCCATTCGACTCCAGGATATCGGAGACGACACGCACTGTATATGGAAACTTTTCTTTACTTGGCATAACAGGTTTTAATGCCCTCTCAGCCAAGGCGCCGTGACCTATCTCCCTTCTCCCCGGGCCTCTTATGGGCCTGACCTCCCCTACCGAGAAAGGAGGGAAATTATAATGCAGCATGAAAGTCTTCTGCGTCTCACCCTCCAATGCATCGATCATCTGCTCGTCAGCGCTAGTCCCAAGAGTTGTTACAGATAGGCTCTGCGTCTGGCCTCGGGTAAATAGACCCGAGCCATGCGTTCGGGGCAAAACTCCAACTTCGCAACTGATAGACCGAATCTCATCGAAACGCCTTCCATCTACACGCTTTTTATTCTCTACTATGAATTTCCTTACTTCTTCTTCCTCAACTTCTATCAATGCATTCTTCACATCCTGCTCGGTATATTTCGACTCCTCCGTG
>JAHFGO010000093.1 GCA_023247385.1 Candidatus Omnitrophota bacterium
CACAAGATTAATTTTTACATCTTCAGATTTTAACGAAAGCCCTAAAAGTTCAACGAATGATGTCTCCTTTAAATCTATATCGGCATTCTCACCAATGGGTATATTTTCCATCTGGTCTATTACCTCAACTGGAATCTCTGACTTACCCTTAAGGGAATCTTCACATTTTCTAACTTTATCACGGGTGCCGCTTAAGATTATCTTATTTATGCTTTTAGCCGATTTCTTTTGATGGGTCGCAATCGATATCTTTATCTGGTCTATAATTTTTTCGCTTGCAGATGAATCTTCCTTATCGTATCTGACCCCTCTTGTAAACGTCAGTTTCCCATCTTCTATGACATCCATGTCTATATATTCTGAATTTATATTAACTAACATTACATCCTCTTTACCTTCACTCTCTTTGGCCAATGAATACCACAAAAACAAAACTTCTGCTCCGAGGGATATGAGTCCTGTGTCTGCTTCTGCCGCCTTTAAAATCGTTATTAAACGCTTTACGATGGCAGCTTGTGCTATGGCTAACAGTACATTCGAATAACCATCTTCTTGCTTTTCTACTATCCTATATCCATATAGAATATCCTCGTCTGTATATGGGAGATGTTTTAACGACTCTGTTTTAATTATCTTCTTAATCTCTTCGTCATCCGTCGAGGGAAGTTTCAAGAATCTTATGGTAACAAGATGCCGAGGAACGTTGAGGTGAACTTTGGGCTGTATGATATTTAAAGACTCGAGTAGTCTTTTGATATCTTCAGATATTGCGCTATCTTCTTTTGACGAGAGCTCTTTCTTCATTAGACGAACTACCTGTCTTCTTCCCTTAATAATTTGAGTCTCGGCGAGTTTGATAAAAGATTCGCCTATCTCGAGAGAAATCGCTCTCTTCTCAGTCTCGAATAAATCCTTCAAACTATCTAATACTCGCGATAAGAAACTAATTCGAAATTCCCTCCATCGTTTTTTGTTGCAACCGAGACTATCCTCTTTTCGATTTTTGGCCTATCGATTATTCCTTTAGACTCAATTCTAAAATAATTCGACTCTATTGTAAAGTAGTTTTTGAGATTTCCTATTATAGCCGCCTCGTTGGCAGATAGACCCGGTACTACCGACTCTATATTCGTATCTATAAATATATTATCATCCTTAGTTCCTTTCTGTCCGTCAGTTCCATTTCGGTAGTTGGTTATCTTATCAACTACCGTCTCTTCGAGAGTTCTATCTGCCCCTCCAAAAGCGGTGAAAAAGGCGATAAGAACTTCTCTATGTGCTGTATTTATATTAAATTTGCCAGCGCCATATATTGTTATATAATCCTTTATACCTTCAAAAATAGTTTGATCCATGCCTCTCACAAGGAGAAGTTCTTCTATTGCACTGAAATTACCGTTTTTACACACATATGGATGTTCGAGAGATTGGTAGTAGCTATTCTCTGCTCCATTAGGCTGCAGAGCATCGTCTGTATCTCGCCAATCCATAATGGAAGACGCTATCTCGTCTGTAATCCCTGGGAGTTTTTCTAAGGCCTCTTTAGGGGCGGTATTTATATTAATTTTGCGCTCCTCGTCCATCATACCAGGATAATCCAACATCTTTCCGGGAGAAGCAGGATCTTCTTCTTTATAACTAACGCTGAAAGAACCTTCAGCGGATTCACTTAATTCAACATTCATAAATATTTTATCAGGATCATCTTCACCTGATAAGGCAATGCCGCATTCATAAATAGAATCATAATCAGGTTTAGTATCTTTAGATAGAAGTCCCTGCGACTTAACTACTCCAGCTTTAGCCAGATATAGCGCCTTTAATCTATCCATATTATATTTGCTTAAGCGTGCCTCAAGAGAAATTCGAAAACCTATGCCTATAGCAAGAATAGACAATATCGCTATAATCCAAAGGGATGTTATCAGAATGGTGCCATTTTTATTGAACATCATTTCTCGATACCCAGCTCGCCTGTCGGAATAAATATCGTCTTCTCAAATGCTCCTGCCTTAATCCTGACTCCGCGCGGAATTTTGTCTTCCTCATCCCATTTATCTTTCCAAACATATGGAGTATCTAATGATTCTGACTTGTAGCAATACTTAAAATTTATTTCATTAAGATTATTCACAAGATCTACACCTTTCGCAACGTTTTCATTTAAGCCTTCTTTTTTAATCGCGAGGGTTCTATTTATCGCCTTTTTGCCACTATCAAAATAATAAACTACCTTTGCTAATTCTGTATGAAGTTGTGCTTCGGAGCTATAAACATTAACTAAAGTTATAAAAGATACCCTCTGGGCTTCACCTTCAAAGTTTGGTCCAGCTTCAGTATATTTAATAGCGTTTTTCAGATCTGAAGAGATCGTATCGAAGAATACCCTTGTGGCTTGATTAACCTCTATAATAGAATTGCTCCTCAGCCACACCCTGGTGCCTGCTCTAAAGGTAGAATAGATGCTTATCGCTATAATAGAAAAGATAGTTATAGCTATGATGAGCTCGATGAACGTAAAGGCCGATCTCTTCATTTTGATTTATTTTTTAGATATGTCACTAAAGAATATTTTGTAATGGATGAATCTTCTTTTTGGGAGACATCTAAAGTTACGACGTTCAGATTCGAGACTTCTCGAGAAACAGGTGTTGCATTAATAGCCCAAGAATAATTCCTATAATCGGCGAATCCTCCTTGATTCGAGCCCTCTTCTATTTCGCGCTTCTCTTCGAACTCGAACATCTTCTCTTCTAATAAGAGGCTGGATTTAAATAGCTCCCACGATTTCTCAAGAGCCCCTTTCGAGGTCGAGTATGCACGCATCACAAATAGTAAGCCCGCCGTGATTATTGCAATGCTCACTATAACTTCAAATAATAAAAATCCTCTTTTATCCTTCACCTTTAACCTCTTTTATTTCAACGCGGCTACCAAACCCTTTTATCGTTATTCTATAGCCTTCTCCTTTGGCGTTGAAGATGTCTATATTCCCTTCATCGGAATGGCCATCCGGATAGAATACAACTTCGTTTTTAGAGCCTCTGAACGATATGCCTCGAGGCAATGTGAAGACCCTGCCAAGTTTACCTGCAATTCTTTTATAAGTAGGTGGGTCTAGTAAATCATCCCATTCTAAAAGCCAATACTTCCCACTTTGAAAGTCGAAGTTCATCTTGAAATTCTTTCTTTCAAGTATAGCCTTCTCCTGGCCATAGTTTATTAATTTAGATATTGTATACGATGAATCTTTGAGGGTGAGGTCTGAAAAACTTCTTCTGAATAGAGGTGTTGAAAGCCCTATCAGTATCGATATGATAAGCGTTATAAGGACTAATTCTATTAGGGTGAAAGCGTTATGATAATTATTTCGATGCCCCTTCTTCCCAATTGGCAATATCGTCTCCTCCGCCTTCTGCACCATTTTTACCATATGAGTACAGATCGTAATCTGTATTATGTGTTCCTGGAGATCTATAGACGTATGGGTTGCCCCAGGGGTCGATGGGTTTTTTCTTTAGATAGGGACCTTTCCAGTTAGGCGCACTCGCTGGCTTTATCAAAAGGGCATTCAACCCTTCTTCTGTAGTCGGGTAGGAACCGTTGTCAAGCTCATAAAGGTCGAGCGCTCCACCTATATTCGCTTCGATGTCAGCCTTCGCAGCTGCCTGCCTTGCCTGTTCGGTTCTGCCTGCAAGCCGCGGCATAACCATAGCAACCAAAATGCCTATTATGATAACAACGAGCATCAGCTCAACCAGAGTAAAACCTCTCTTGCTAAAATATCTCATAATCTTCCTCCCAAACCACACCAGGGGTGGTACTCAGGTTTATCGTGCTAAAAAGTTCATCTCGAATATCGGCAGCAACATCGATATCACGATGAAACCTACTATTACGCCTAATGTCAAAATTAAGGCTGGCTCCAAAAGAGACATCATTATCTTAATCGCTTCGTCGGATTCTCTTTCGTAGCTTTCAGCCACTTTAAAAAGTGACCTTTCAAGATGCCCCCCCTCTTCTCCAACGGCTATCATATTAGTAACAGCAAGCGGGATTATCTTACTATCTGAGAATGCCTTCGCGAGGCTCGATCCTTCTCTAATACCGGTGTAGGCCTTTAAAACTTCCTGTCTTATAATAGCATTGCTTATGCTATCCGAAACAACTTTCAAAGATTCGAGTATGGGAACGCCGTTATTTAAAAGCGTTGCGAGCGTCCTTGAAAATCTCGCTATCTCCACCTTCTTTATCAATTGTCCCGCAATAGGCAAGCTCAACTTAAATCGATCTATCGTAACGCGCCCATCTTCTGTGTTATATATTTTTATTACACTTATTATGATTATAAAGATCACGCTTATAAGAAGCCACCAATAGTTTGTTATGATATTGCTTATATTTAATAAAATCTGCGTTGGGATGGGAAGCGCTTGACCCAGATCACCGAACATAACCATTATCTTTGGAATTACAAAAGTAACCAAGACTATTATAGTAATGCACCCAACGATAGACATTAGAATAGGATAGGCAAGCGCTGTCCTAATCTTAGTCTGGATTTCGAGTTGTTTTTCATTAAAATCCGATAGCCTCTTTAAAATGTTCTCAAGCGCTCCGCCAGTCTCTCCCGATCTAACCATACTAACATATAGGTTTGAAAATATGCGCGGGTGTCTTGCCAATGCACTAGATAGCGAATTTCCATCAATGCAGAAATCTCGAATATCTGAAATAACGCTTTTTAATCTTTTGTTTTGAGTCTGGTTATGCAATATATCCAGCGCCTTCACAATCGTAAGGCCTGACTCTAATAAATCTGAAAGTTGCCTTGTAAAATCTGTTATGTTTTTTAGATTTATTCTTTTAAAAAAATAGGATCTATCGCGCGAGGAATCCTTTAGAATGTCGCCCTCTTCCTCAATCGAGATTAAATAATACCCACGCTGACCTATCTTTTGGATAGCCTCTTTTCGATTGTCAGCGGCTAAAACTCCTTTAACAATATCTTTTGGGCTCGTCCGCGCTTCATATATAAATCTCGCCATAGCCTATTCTGCCAGTTCTTCTTGCTGCGTTACCCTTATGACCTCGCTCGGGGTGGTTATGCCCATCATTATTTTTTCCCATCCATCTTGACGAAGCGTCCTCATGCCAAGGCTTAACGCCTTCCTTTTAACCTGGTCGGAGGAGGCCCTTTTAAGTATAAGATCCCTTATCGGCTCGTCCACCACCAATATCTCGTAGATGGCCGTCCTTCCCTTATAACCTGTGTATCTGCAAGACTCGCAGCCCTTTCCTTCATATATCTTTATGCTTGATAAATCAATTTTTGACACGCCCAATTCTTTTAATACTTCTTTATCTGGTTTAAACTCTCTTTTGCAATTACTGCATATCACCCTCACGAGGCGCTGCGCAATAAAACATTCCACGGCAGACGAGACGAGAAATGGCTCCACTCCCATATCGAGTAGTCTTGTGACACCGCCGGCTGCATCGTTAGTATGAAGCGTTGAAAATACGAGGTGACCTGTCAGCGCGACCCTTATGGTTATTTCAGCAGTCTCATAATCTCTCGCCTCTCCAACCATCATTACATCTGGGTCGTGTCTTAACATAGATCTCAAGGCGTTGGCAAACGTCAAATTAATCTTTGGCTGGACCTGAATTTGGGTTATGCCTTTTAGCTGATATTCTATAGGGTCCTCTATCGTTATTATCTTCTTTTCTTTATCGTTTATTTTGCTCAATGCAGCATAAAGCGTTGTGGTCTTCCCGCTTCCTGTTGGGCCTGTAACAAATATAATGCCGTGCGGCTTTCTAATCATCTTTTCCAGAATCTCCAGGTCTCTCTTTAAAAGGCCAAGATTCTCCATGCCAAAAAGGATGTTTGTAGAAAGGATCCTTATCACAACACTCTCACCGAAGGGTGTCGGAAGTATAGATACCCTTAGGTCCACTTCGTCTTCGCCCACCTTTATCTTTATCCTACCATCCTGCGGGAGGCGTCTTTCGGCAATATTCAGATTTGCCATTATCTTAACTCGTGATATGATAGCGGACTGAAAATTCTTTATCGTCGGAGGCACCTTGGTATCATAAAGGATACCATCCACCCTATATCTAGCCTTGAGCTCATCCTCATAGGGCTCTATATGGACATCCGTCGCCCTATCTCTGTAGGCCTCTAACAATAACTGATTTACAAATTTTATTATCGAGGCGTCTTCTGCGGCCCCTATCAGATCCTGAGTCTCCTGAGACTGGACGCTTATAAGTTTTTCCTGCGAAGAACCGAGCGCTATTCTTTCTATCGTCTCTGCGCCCACACCATAATATTTTTTTATAGCTTCAATTATATCTTTTTCGCTCGCCAAAACCGTCTTTATCTCTTTCTTTAACAAAAGTTTTATATCGTCTAAAGTGTGTATGTCCAAAGGATCCGCTATTGCAATCGTAATAATATTATTCTCAGATCTAATGGGGATCAATTTGTAATAACAGGCAAATTTTGCTGGGATCTCATCTATTATTGAAGGTGCTATTTCAATGTCTTTTAACCTTATATATTCCACTCCCAATTGTTCCGATAAAGCCCTATAGAACGCTTCCTCTGTTATAGATCCCAATTTTATCAGCGTCTCTCCTAAAAGGGTTTTGGATTTCTCCTGTTCTAATAAAGCCCTTTCAAGCGCATTGATTGTGACGATGCCTTTCTGAACCAATAGTTGACCAATGAGCTCATATTCTTTTGATGACATGCTTATAGAATATCACATTTGAACTTTAAAATCAAACTTCCATTAATTTTTATTCGGGAATAGGAAGATAGATTTAAGGAAATTTACTTGGCTTTGTGTTCGAGGCTTGATATATGCTGGTCTAACTTTGTAATGGCGCCCTGCGCTTCGGCATTGTGCTTGGTGTGGGCATTCTCTATGTGGCCTATGATGATA
>JAHFGO010000094.1 GCA_023247385.1 Candidatus Omnitrophota bacterium
ATATTGGCAAAGCACGGCTTAAGCCAGCTCAACAAGAGGCAGCGCATAGGGCTTAAGGCCCTAATTGATGTATCAGGATTGACAGGGAAAGACATTTCCAGCGGCCACATAGGTTTTATACTGGGCCCAAGGATAAATGCCATGGGAAGAGTCGGCTCGCCGCAAAAAGCCCTGGAGCTATTGCTTAGCGACGATGAAACGAATGCACAAAAGTTAGCAAAAGTTTTGGATACAGAAAATAGGACCAGACAGAAAATCGAAGGAAAGATTTTAGAAGAGGCGCTATCTAAAGTAGAACGCGATGTGAATTTCAAACATCATCGCGTTATAGTATTGGGAAGCGAAAACTGGCATCCGGGCGTAATAGGCATAGTAGCCTCTCGCATAGCTGACAGATTTTATCGGCCTACCATTCTCATTTCCTTGGATGGGAAGTTTGGGAAGGGATCGGGACGAAGCATAGAACATTTTCATTTATTCGAATATCTATTGAGGTGTAAGGACTCGCTAATCGGATTCGGCGGACATGAATCTGCATGTGGAATAACGATTGAAAAAAACCGTATCGACGAATTCAGAAGAATGATTAACGAAGAGGCAGTTAAAGATGTTGATGAAAACATATTCAATCCAAAGCTGGATATAGATATGGACATCCCATTGAATATGTTAAATGAGCATGTGATAAGTGAGATTGAAAGCCTTTCACCATTCGGCCCTGAAAACCCCAGGCCCGTATTCGCATCTCGCAACCTTGTTGTAAAAGACTCACCCCGCCGAATAGGGAAGAACGGATTTAAAATGTGGGTTACCGATAATAGAATAACCTGCGAGGCTATAAGTTTTGGAAAGAACAATTTACATGTTCCTAAGATAGGCGCAAGACATGACCTGGCCTATACTCCCTCTATCAATGACTGGCAGGGCCTACAGTCGATCCAGCTGGAACTTTTAGATATAAAATAAATCAGGGCCGCGGCGATAGTAGATGTGATTCGGAAATATGTTTTATAAAGGGCGTCAGAGGAAGTATAGTCGTGAGATAGGCAGGCCCATATCTCTGGCAGAAGCTTCGATGAGATGGTACGAGATGCCCCCAGGTTAAACAAATTTGTAACTACAAACTCCCGCCAAAACCTTCTTTGCCCAACATCCTTACCCACTTGACAGGCGCCATTTCATGTGATATATTTAATATGTTGATATTTAATGTACTTAACTATTATGGAGGTTAAATATGTCCACGCTATCTTTGAGAGAGTTTGCAGGCCATCTTACCGAGATAATGTCAGTGATAATTAAAGAATTTCTAAAATATCAGACCGGCGAATTCTATAAGACTAGAATTACGCTTCCACAATTCTTCGTTATGGACATGTTGAATAGGCGCGGGGAATCGCGCATGACCGACCTTGCGCGCTTTATAAACGTGACGACGGCGGCAATGACTGGTGTTGTAGATAGGCTGGTGAGAGATGGTTACGCGATGAGGACCAGCGACCCAAATGACAGACGCATAATAAAAATAAGGCTCACGCCAAAAGGGGACAGGACTGTTAAAAGGATCATTGAGAGGAGAAGGCAGATGATCATGAAGATATTCGGCATGATATCGCAGGCTGAGCGCGAAGAATATCTTAAGATCCTTACTCATATTCGGGATAGGCTGAAGGAATAAATAGAATGGATAACAAAGCGAAAAAAAATATCATATTTTTGCTGACAGCTCTCTTGATGGTTACACATAAGTCATGGGCGGAGGAAGCGGCAGCCTTCAATAAGGAGGCATTTATAAAATCCGCCAGCATTAAGAAACGCCTTGAATTAGGAATGATAGACTGCATTGCCATGGCATTAAAAAATAACTCTGAGATACAGGTTAAGAAAATAACCCCATTAATAGAAGATGCCAATGTGAAGATTCAAAAGGCACGGTTTGAGCCGGATCTATCGTTTGATTTTACTATGGAGGACAACACGGATTTAAGCTCTACGACACTTAGCGGCAGAACCACGACAAAGACTAAAACTGACATCTTTAACTTCGGATATGGTCAAAAATTAGTCTCCGGAACAAAATTGGATATAAATTTTTATAATACCAGAACTAGATCAAATTCAATAATACAGAACCTTAATCCTGAGTTCAATTCAGAGGCCGAGGTCACTATCACACAACCGCTCTTAAAAGGATTTGGTTTAATTGTAAACAAGGCGGATTTCCTAATAGCGAAGAATAATAAGCTAAAGTCAAACCATGATCTTGCAGAGGAAGTAATTAACATTCTTACGGATATAAAAAAAAGTTATTATGATTTTCAGTATAATCAAGAACAGTATAAGGCAGCTCTAATTTCGCTTAAAAGGGTCCAGGATCTATATGATATCAATAAGGAGAAGTACGCTAAAGGCTTGACCTCAAACGTCGATCTTCTGCAGTCCGAAGCCGAGGTTGCCAGATTCGAAGAGGCCGTGCTTGCCGCTAAGGCAGTCATGGATATGGCGGAAGATAATCTGAAACTCATAACGAATATAGTTGACGACCCGGAACTTTGGAACGCAAGTATAGTACTTTTAGAAAATCTTACATATGAGAAAGAAGCCGTAGATCTGATTGATGCCATAAAGAAGGCATTTGATCATAGGCCTGATTATGAGGGGGCAAAGGTAGACCTAAAGAGCAAGGATATATCAGTCATATATTATAGAAACGGCATGCTTCCGACCGTAGACCTGGTAGGAAGCTACGGCCTGAATGGCCTGGGCAAAAATTATGAGAAAGATTTGAGCCATATAGGCGGTGGCAAATACCCTGACTGGGTAGTCGGCGTTAGCGTAAAGATGCCTCTCGGCAGCGACGAAGAGAAAGGCAATTATGAAAAATCAAAACTAACAAAAAAACAGGCACTCATAGGTTTTAAGAGGCTGGAGCAGAAAATAATGCTAGAGGTTAGAAATGCCATAAGAAATGTAGATACCAGCTACAGGATGATTGAAGCGAGCATTAAGGCAAGGGATGCGGAGAGAGAAAATTATGAGGCGCAAGGCTCGCGATTCAATGCCGGGCTTGTGTCAACCCTTGATATAATTACATATCAGGAGCGGCTGACTAGGGCGGAAGTAAATTTTATAAAAAGCGTCATAGATTATAAAATATCGCTGGCAGAATTAGCCAGAGCAGAAGGCATGACGCTTATTAACGACAATATAAAGATGGAATAGCTAAAGAGGAGATTTCATATGAAGGGGGCTTCGTTTTACTTAGTATGTTTTTTGGTTGCCATCACTTTTTTCGCAGGCTGTGGCAGAGAAGTCGGCCGTAAGATTAAAGAAGAAATAGTGCCAGTTAAGGTTATGAAGGTGAAATTAGAGAATCTGACCAAGAATCTGGAGTATGTCGGCAATATAAAGGGCGAGAATGAGGCCATTGTTTATCCAAAGGTGAGCGGAAAGATTATAGAAAAGGTGAAAGAGGATGGCAGCCCGATAACGAAGGGCGAAGTGATAGCTTACATCGATAGGGATGAGGTTGGCCTTAAATTTGAGAAAGCTCCGGTCGAAAGCCCATTGACCGGCATTGTCGGCCGTGTGTATGTAGATATAGGATCTAGCGTGACTCCACAAAGCGCTGTAGCATTCGTGACGAATATAGATAAGGCAAAGATATCCTTAGATATACCAGAGAAATTTTTGCCGAAAGTCTCTTTGGGCCAGGAAGCAGAGGTCAGGGTGGATGCGTATCCTCAAGATAAATTTATCGGCAAGGTCACCAAGGTCAGCCCGGTTGTCGATATCGTAACGCGCGCAGCGCCCATCGAGATCACGATAGATAATAGCAATCATCATCTACAGTCCGGCATGTTTGCCAAAGTTAAATTGGTTATAGAAGAGAATAAAAATGTTTCTGTCATTTTAAAAGAATCAGTGCTTGGCAAGGACCCCGATGCTTATGTATATGTTATAGAGAATAAAAAAGCGATTTTGAAGAAAGTCGCCTTAGGTATCCGTCAGGGGCCGTATTTTGAAGTGCGTGATGGAGTTGTGACCGGAGATACAGTAGTGATAATGGGCCAACAGAGGCTACGCGATGGATCTTCAGTAGAACCTGAGGAATAAAAAATGAATCTACCTGAATTTGGAGTAAAAAGACCTATAACTAATTTAATGATCTTTTCCTCCATCGTAATTATCGCCTTCTATAGCTTGACCCGCCTCGGCATAGATATGCTGCCGGCGATAGAGCCGCCCGTGATATCAGTAATCTCTTCTTATCCTGGCGCGAGCTCAGAAGATGTAGAGATAAAAGTGACAGAACCGCTAGAGAACCAGCTTGCAAGTACGCCCGGTTTGGAAAAATTGACTTCCCGTTCCATGGAAGGGTTCTCTTTGATTTCACTTAAATTTAAGTGGGGCACAAATATCGATGAGGCCTCTAATGATATACGCGACCGCATAGAGCTGGCCAAGCGCTTTCTGCCAGACATACCCGATGAGATGGAGAATCCTTTTATATTCAAATTCAATACGGCAAACATTCCAATCATCTTTATGGGCGTAACAGGCCGCGAAACCTATCCAGAACTTCACGATTTGATCGACAAGCGCCTTGGCGATGCATTACGACAGATCCCGGGCGTTGGCACTGTTCAGCTGATAGGCGGCTTGGAACGCCAGATCAATGTATGGATCGATAGAGACGAATTAGAAGGATACGGATTTTCGATTCTCGATATAAAAAATGGCATAAAGCGGGAGAATGTCACTCAACCTGTGGGGAGCATAAAATCAGGGCTCACCGACTATCTCCTGCGCCTTCCCGGAGAGTTTGCCACGCCGAATGAGATAAATCTTGTTATATTGGGCAAGCGCAATAACAAATTCGTATATTTAAAAGATATAGCAAGAGTCGAAGATAGTTTCAAGGAAGTGATAATGAATGTGAGGATAGACAGAGAACCGGGCATATTGATGATGATCCAAAAACAGACAGGGACTAATACGGTTGAAGTCGCACGGCGGATAAAGAAGCGTCTGAAGCAACTCGAAAACAATCTTCCTCGAGACATAAAGATGCATATAATATTTGATAGTTCCAGGGACATTGTAAATTCACTGGCCTCTCTAAAGTTGACTATTTGGGTAGGAATAACATTAGTGATTCTGGTCGTCTGGTTCTTCCTGCGGCAATTCCGTCCAAGCCTCATCATCGCCCTAACTATTCCATTTTCGCTTCTCATCGCCTTCATCTATCTATTTTTAAGCGGAAAGACTATAAACACCATAAGCCTCTCATCTATTGCTATAGCCGCAGGCATGGTTGTAGATAACGCAATAGTCGTTGTAGATAATGCATATAGGCATCTTGAGCGTGGACAGAGGCCGCAGGAGGCCGCCATATTTGGGGCCTCAGAGATGTTTCTGGCTATATTCGCATCTACGCTAACAACAATAGTTGTCTTCTTGCCCATGTTATTTATCACAGGAGTTGTTGGCATCATGTTTGGGGAATTGGCTATGATAGTTACAGTAACCCTTCTAGCATCGCTGTTCACCGCATCCACATTCAGTCCGATGCTTTGTGCGAAGTGGCTTAAGATCAGGCCACAGGCCATAGACCGCAGACAAGAGGCCAAATGGATTAAGAAGTTCTACGAGAAATCCGAGAGATGGTTCAAATCTTGGGAGGAATTTTATGCAAAGTCCCTAGCGTGGTGTCTGGGACATAAGAAGATGGTCATCTACGGCTTTTTGGCCGCATTTATATTCAGCTTATTTTTATCCAGGCTTGTCGGAAATGAATTTATTCCAGAGCAAGATACCGGCGATCTTCGTATAACTATTCATCTCGCTCTTGGCACACGGCTTGAGGAGACTGATAAGGTCGCAAAGAGGATAGAGGATATCTTTACAAAGGAAGTTCCCGAGGCAAGGTATGTATTTGTGAGAAGTGGCGAAACCACAGGCACGAGCAGGGTGTTGGGGGGCTCGTCAGGGAAACATGTCATCGTTGGTGGTGCGAAGCTTGTGCCGAAACAGCAGAGGAGGCGTTCCGTATTCGAAGTGGGTCAACTGCTCAGAAGGAAAATTGAACGCGTTCCCGGCGTGGTGAAAATAGATGTCTCGACAGGCAATCCAATAGGCAGGCTGATCGCCGGAGGAGCCATCGGCAAGGCTATACAGCTCGATATAATAGGCCACTCGTTTGAAGAGACCGACAGCCTTGCGAGGAAGATAAAAGAGATTATTGAGAAGATCCCGGGGGCAGTAGATGTGACTATATCGAGGGAGATAAATAGGCCGGAGCTGAGGATTGAAGTCGACAGGGAAAAGGCGGCCGTCCTTGGCATTGATATGAGCACCATAGCAGACAGCACAAATACTTTTATTGAGGGTTCAACAGCAAGTAAGTATCGTGAAAAAGGAGAGACCTATGACATATATGTAAGACTCGAAGAGTCTTCTCGATCAAAACTGGAAGATGTGGAGAACCTCTTTATAGTCTCGCCGATCACCGGCAAGCAGATCAAACTGAGTAATATAGCAAAGGTCTATGAGACGACAGGGCCTGTTGAGATTGAGCGGCAGAATCGAGAGAGGGTGGTCAGAGTAGAGTGTAATACATATAAGCGTTCAGCAGGCAAGATCATAGAAGACATAAAGCGGCAATTAGCAAAGATAACAATACCTGCCGATATAATTATAAATTTTGGCGGCGAGGCAGAAGAACAAGTCAAGGCGTTTAAGGACCTGTTGCTCTTATTGATATTAGGCATATTTCTCGTATATATGGTTATGGCCGCACAATTTGAATCTTTAATAGACCCGTTTATAATAATGTTTGCTGTGCCATTCACATTTACGGGCGTCATTCTGGGTTTCATCTTGACTGGAACCACATTGAGCACAATAACATTCTTAGGAATCATCATGCTTATGGGCATAGTCGTCAATAATGCG
>JAHFGO010000095.1 GCA_023247385.1 Candidatus Omnitrophota bacterium
ATACTTTTAGCCAAAGGTTTAATAACGCAAGATCAGATCGAAAGAGCAAGGGAAGAGATGAAGAAGACAGGGGTTTCCATAGAGAGGACCCTTGAGAAGCTCGGATACATAAGCGAGGAGGATATTGTCAATACGATTGCCGAGTCGATGCGCGTTCTGTATATCGATCTCAGGGACTACCTGATAGACACCGACGTTATAAAATATGTGCCAGAAGATCTAGCTAGAAAGCATAAGGTTGTTCCTCTCTTTAAAATCGGCGATGTGCTAACCATCGCTATGGTGAATCCGCGCGACATAATGGCACTTGATGAGATTCGGATAAAATCCAAAATTCCCATAATAGAGCCTGCTTTATCTACAGAAAAAGATATACACAATGCTATAGACCAATACTATGGTGTGACTGGCAGTCTCGATGATGTCATAAAGGCGATAGACAAGACACGGATTCCAATTATAACAACGGATGCGCAAAGCTCGAAAGTGCTCACTAAGGTTGCAGAAGAAGCGCCTGTCGTGAAATTAGTTAATCTCATCCTGATGCAGGCAGTGAAAGACAAGGCTAGCGATATACATATAGAACCCGCAGAAGATATCCTTAGAGTGAGATTCAGAATAGATGGCATCTTGCACGAAGTGCTCACCCCACCAAAAAATTTGCAAAGCGTTATAGCCTCAAGAATAAAGATTTTGGCCAAGATGGACATAGCAGAAACCAGAAAACCTCAGGATGGCAGGATAGGCCTTAAGATGGAAAATAAGGCGCTGGACCTTAGGGTATCTACGTTTCCGACAATCCACGGGGAAAATATAGTTCTGAGGTTACTGGATAAGACGACTGTTATATTTGGTCTGGCTGACTTGGGGCTTTCCGAAAAGGACCTCAAAGATTTTGATAATCTTATAAGAGCACCATATGGGATAATTTTGGTTACTGGGCCGACAGGGAGCGGGAAGAGCACCACCTTATACTCAGCGTTATCCACGATCAATTCTCTTGAAAAAAACATCATCACTGTTGAGGATCCAGTTGAATATGAACTCCCTTTAATAAGGCAGACCCAAGTGAACATTAAGGCCGGTCTTACTTTTGCGACGGGACTGCGCAGCATCTTAAGGCAGGATCCGGACATAGTTATGGTCGGAGAGATAAGAGATAAAGAGACTGCCGATATAGCTATTCAGGCATCTCTCACCGGACATCTGGTATTCTCCACTCTTCATACGAACGATGCCGCAAGTGCTGTCACACGGCTTATCGATATGGGAGTCGAGCCATTTTTGATTTCTAGCTCAGTCATTGGGATGTTAGCACAGCGGCTTGTTCGCATTATATGCCAGAAGTGCAAAGAAAAATATACGCCGAGCGCCGAGGCATTAAAAAATATGGGATTAAAAGAAGATGCTCTCTTGTATAAAGGAAAAGGCTGTGAGGCTTGCAAAAATACTGGGTATGCGGGTAGAGTTGGGGTTTTTGAATTCTTACGCATCTCCGAAAAGATAAAAAAATTGATTATCGCAAAAACCTCTTCTGAGGAAATTAAAAAGACAGCCTTGCAGGATGGAATGAAGACCCTGTATGATGCCGGCTTGGATAAAGTTCGGCGTGGCATAACAACGATACAGGAAGTCTTAAGGGTCGCGGAGGAATCCTGATGGCCAATTTTCGGTATAAGGCGAGAGACAAATTCGGGAAGCTAGTATCTGGAATTATAAGTGGCTCTGACAGAGAGGCAATAGCATCCCATCTAAATACGATGGGCTACCTCCCAATTTCGATTAAAGAGGTTAGTGAAATAGAGCTTGGATTGCCAAAAATATTAGATGTTTTTAATAGAGTGACCTTATCCGATATTAATTTATTTACAAGACAACTATTAACCTTGCAAAAGTCCGGCGTGCCGCTGTTGTCCGGACTTGATATCATTGAGAAACAGGCAAAGAATAAAGTATTCAAGGATCGGTTGAAGGAGATAATCGCTGATGTTGAACATGGTTTAAGCCTATCAACTGCCATATCAAAATATTCTCAGCTTTTTAGTGAATTCTATGTGAACATGATAAAAGCAGGAGAGGCGAGTGGACAGCTCGATGAGGTATTGGCCCGCCTTTTAGAATTTGGCGAGAAAGAGACTGATACTCGAGCTAAGATAAAAGCCGCGATAAGGTATCCCACCATAACGTTAGCGGCTCTCGTAGTAGCTTTTGTAATAGTGGTCACGTTCGTCATACCCAAGTTTTCTAGCGTATTTTCTCAATATAAGACAGCGCTTCCTCTTCCTACGAGGATACTTTTGGCTTTGAGTTTTCTAATGCAGCATTACTGGTATCTTATGATTACGGCTGCGGCCGTTCTAATATTCTTTTTCTTCAGGTTTATAAATACAAAACATGGCAGGTTCCAGTGGGATTCGTTTAAACTCAAAACTCCGATATTTGGTCCGCTTATAGAAATGTTATCGATGTCAAGATTTACTAGAACGATGTCGATATTGATAAAGAGCGGCCTTCCGATATTGCAGGTTCTGGATATGGCTTCACGAACCTCTGGCAATGCTGTCATCTCAAGGGCCGTTGACAACATAACTACCAGCGTAAAAGAGGGTAAGGGCATTTCAGAGCCAATGAGACTAAGCGGCGTATTCCCGCCTATCGTGGTCAACATGGTGGCCATCGGAGAAGATACCGGCAAGGTAGACGAGTTATTGATGAGCGTCTCCGAATATTATGATCAGGAGTCGGATTATTTGATGAAAAACTTGACCACCATGTTAGAGCCAATGTTTGTTCTTGCACTTGGCGTCATGGTTCTCACGATGGCGCTTGCCATATTTTTGCCGATGTGGAATCTCATTACTATCTTCAGGCATTGACAGCGGCAAAAGCCTATGATATACTTAAAAAATAACTCGAAGGGCTATAGCGCCCTAGAGCTGGTAGTAAGTTTTTGGATCGTTCTGACGCTGATTGGTATATTTGGAATATACGCTTCAAGAGTGGTGGTAGCAGCGCGAGAAGTCGCGCTTCGGAATGAGCTTTATAATCTTAGATTATCGTTGGAATTATATAAGGTATTCAATAAATCCAATCCGAAAGAGATTGGGGATCTTTACAACAGCGTGAAGGATTATTTTGTTATGATCAATAGATTTGATAAGGCTGGCAAACTTCTCGACCCCTTTGGTAATGAGTATTACTACAATCCAAAAACAGGCAGAATAAGAAGCGCTACTGAAAGATATATAAATTGGTAAATTGATATAAAAAAAGGAGGTGATGATAGATGAAAAAAGGTTTTACGTTAATCGAACTTGTCATAGTTATAGTGATTTTAGGCATATTGGCAGCAGTGGCAATACCGAAATTTGTAGACCTCACGGCTAACGCTAAGACGTCGGCGACTAAAGGCGCATTAGGCGGCCTTAGGTCTGCGATATCCATATTCTATGCAAGTCAGGCCGTTACCGGCTCAGCCAGATGGCCTAGCGATACTACCGAAATACAAAATGCAATGGCTCAAGGAGTGCCCGCTAATCCTATTGTGCCAACTACTGCGAGCACGGTAATTTTAGTTACCAGCGCAGACGTTACAGCTGCTACGGCGACTACCGCCTCAACTGCCGCAGCGTGGATTTACAGTTCAACTAGCGGTAAAATTTGGGCAGCTAACGATACGTCGTTTTAAGGGAGCCTAGAAAAAATTAGAAGATTTCTCGCTGTATCTTTATTAATAGGGCTTGCTGCGTGCTATTTTGCAGAAGCCCTATTTTTTAATGGGGTCATGTCTTTTAGAGACCTCGCGAGATACTTTTATCCTTTAAGGTTTTTCACTGCAACTTCCATCAAAAGCGGCATCATACCGCTCTGGAACCCGTACATCTTTTGCGGGACACCGCATATTGCGCTTCAACAATCCGTAGTCTTCTACCCTTTAAGCATAATATATTACATATTTCCGTTTGATATGGCCTTTAATATATTCTTATTAGTCCACGTCGCCTTTGCAGGCCTATTTACATTTTTTTTGTGCAGACGATGGGGTTTTGGCGAGCCCGCCTCGCTTGTATCCGCCGTAATATTTATGTTCAGCGGCTACGTCGTTTCCATATTGAACCTCGCCACGACTTTGAGTTCTGTCATATGGCTTCCGCTAGTATTGTTATTTTTCGATAAGGCGTTGACCTCCGGAAATCTTAAGGACATATTTTTGTCAGCCATATTTCTGGGCATCATGTTTTTGGGTGGAGAGCCTTCTATATTTTATTCGACATTATGGGTGATGTTATTTTATGCACTTTTCTTCTGGTCGAGCGATAGAAGATCCCTAGATCTAAAAAAAGTGATGATCTGGTCTGCGGTCACCATAGGTGCAGGCGCTCTTTTATCCTCGATTCAGCTAATGCCCTTTTTGGAACTGATGAGGCTTGCTGATAGGACGGTATCTTTCGCAAGATATGAAGACCTGACAAAATGGTCTCTTTCCCTAAAAGACACCTTAAGTTTCTTTATCCCGTTTCTTGCCAGAACAGATTTCTCCAGGGGCAGTTACTGGAAGGAGCAGAATTGGGTTATCCTGATTTACATCGGGGTGTTCGCGATGCTTCTTGCTGCTATTGCTATTTTTCTTAAAAAAGACTGGAGGACGAGATTTTTATGTTTCATAGGCACCCTTTTTCTTTTTGTCTCTTATGGCAACAATACACCTTTTTATCATCTAATATATAAATTCATCCCCGGTTTCAAATATATAAGGTATCCTGTTAGATTCTTGTATGTCACTACATTTGCCATCGCGATATTATGCGGTGCAGGTTTCGGGGCGTATAGCCAGGCCAGGCGAGCCGGCAGCGAAAGGCTTAACAAATTTTTTAAAATAGTGCTGTTCATCCTCTACGCATCATCAATAGTATTTCTGGCCTTGCATATCTATCGTAACGGCCTGATAGAGGCAGCGCGTAATTTTTGCGTAAAATACCTGGATCCAAAAAAAGAGGGGGGAGTCTTATTTAGTCTTGTGGCCGCAATTGTCAACGCAGAGAGATTTTTAGGCTTCTTCACTGGCGGCGGACTAATTTTGTTCCTTGGCCTGAGGCTTAAAATGAGGCAGGGCACAATCAATTTTGCATTCATATCTTTGATAATAGCGGACTTATTCACTGCGATGCCAGGCAGACAGATCATGCTGAATGAAAATATCCTTCACGCGACAACGCCCAATATCGAGTATTTGAAAAAAGATAGATCCTTATTCAGGTTTTTCGTCTCTCCGAAAACAAGAGAGGCGGATATATTTTTAGAAGGCAGCACCTATGAGGAAGCGATATATGCTTCCAAGGATATGTTATCGGCCAACTGGCCTGTCATCTATGGGCTGTACGACGCTTCTGGCTACGATTCAATTAGGCTCGCACGGTATAGCAAGCTCATGATGCTTGTCGAGACTTCCGGCTCGCCATCATATACGAAGATATTAGATATACTGAATGCGAAATATCTGGTAATTTTAAATAAGATGGATTCGAGGGACTATAAATTGGTGAACAGAGGCAAGGCGTATCTTTATGAAAATATGAATGTTTTACCGAGAGCATTTTTAGTGGGCTCATTTAAAGTCTTGAAGGATGAAACAGAAATTGCGAATAGGTTCAAATCGAAAGAATTCGATCCTTCAAAGGAAGTCATATTAGAGGAAGAGCCTGTTTTAGCTCATAGCTCAAAGCTCATAACTCATAATTTAAATGAAAGAGCTGAGATAATTAAGTATTCGCCAAATGAAGTTATAATAAAAGCCACATTAAACTCAATAAAGTTTCTGGTCTTAAGTGATACTTATTATCCGGGCTGGAAGGTCTATGTTGATGGGAGGCGCGATAAGATATATGTAGCGGATTATATGCTGCGGGCAGTCTATCTAACCCCAGGCGGACATATTGTAAGATTTGTATTCGATTCATTTTCGTTTAAAGTTGGCTTATGTTTGACTGTCACAACGCTCATCGGCATTCTATTTGTATTGTTAGCAAAGAAGAATAATGATATAATTTTATTCAAAAGAGCAGGTATTAGTGTTTAGCCATAACGATAAAGGCATTGCTTTAATTGCAGTAATAATCATAGTCGCAGTCACTGCAATCGCGGTGCTCGGCATCGCAACTTTCATCTCCAATGCATTAGTATTAAATACTGTGAGGGCCGCAAGAGAGCAGGCTATTTACGCAGCCCAGGCAGGCATCTACTCAAGCCTGTATGACTATCTAGCAACTGTTCCACGATATTGGGTTAAGGCTCTAAATGTGAATATATTGGGCAATGCTTATTACGGCGCGGGAAGGGACGCAAATTTTTTATTGATAGACGCAGATAATCCTCAAACCCTTGATAGCGGCGGCACAAATAATTTGTTACAGAGAATTGCTTTAATGAATATAAACCAGACCCAAGCGATAACGGTGAATCAGATGAAGGTCGAGTGGGCTAATTTTGGCGGCACTTTAGATCTAGTAACGCTCCGCGGTGTCAACCGGACCGTTAGCGCAAGCTCAGGTCAGCTTTTCGGGATAAGTCCAGTATTTACATTGCTCGCGCAGCAATCTTTTTCGGGACCGGCCAACAACGCATGGCGATTCACAGCCACCATACCGAACAACGCCATAATAATAGTCACATTCTATTTTACAGATGGTTCCACGAGAAAGGCCTATCTATTTAACAACGGTAGGAGTGGAAACAACGAATTTTCTATAACTGCTACTGGCGAGGTCAGAGGGACGATAAATTGGAAAAGGACCGTAGAGGCTACGTACGATGTCGGTGTAGGCAGGATTACTTCCTGGCAGGAGGCAGATAGCCATATATGAAAAGAAGCTCAAAACTTAGCGGCTTCACTCTCATCGAGTTGATAACCGCTGTTGTGTTGATCGCCATAATA
>JAHFGO010000143.1 GCA_023247385.1 Candidatus Omnitrophota bacterium
CTTATCGCTCCGTATAGAGCCTAACTCTATGTCACTAAAGTGCAAATAAAAGGACTCATTGTCTTTAAGGCTCTTTATAAACTTCCCAATTAAGGCGGCGCCCTGTTCTCCCATGCTTGACGCGTAGCCGGAAATTATTAAATATTTTAAAGCCCTCTTTTCTATTCCAGGATTAAATGCTTCTTTCTTGCCTTTCTGGTTAGGGCTCCTAGAGATTGCCTGTCTGGGCCTTTCCCCTAATTTCTCTTCATATGAAACTTCAGTAAGCCAAACTCCCGGTGTTATAGAATCGCTCAAGGCATTCAGCTTTTTCGCCCAGCTGAAGCGCTTCACCATAAGTTCATCAATGGCGCCCACTTTCTTATTTATAAGCTCCACTTGCGCTTTTAAAGAATCAGCTTCTTTCTTCTTTGGCTCAAGCTCGTTATATTGCTTGGAAACTGAATTCAGATTGGCCCTGCTATATAGGCCAATCAAAAATAATATTAAATGAAAGGCTATTAAAGCACCGACGAATGCTGCTGCTACTTTTAGAACAGGAATATTCTGTAAAGAAAGCTCATGTATTTCTATCTTCTTAAGACGCGATTCTCTCTTTTTTAAATCTTCTGGCAATAAATTTATCTTTATCATAATTAATCTACCTTAACACAAGGCCTGCCGAAACTGCAAAAGAATTTTTTATTTTATCAATGACGTTCGCATCCAATTTTGCTGAACTTGCATCTAAGAATCCGAGCGGATTCCAAAAAGAAGGCCTCGAGCCTAAAGCATCCTGAAATGCCTCGTCAAGGCCAACCAGGCCGATGGCCCCGCCTGATATGTAAATCTCATCGATACTTTTACCGCTTTGATTCTCGTAATAACCAAATGATAACTTCACTTCGTCCAAGAGGCTGCTGAGTAGCGTTTTCGTGCAATTTGCTATCTCCTGCATTTTATCTTTCGGGTCTATTTTCAGCTCCTCCGCTGATTCCATGGACAGGCCTGAATCTTTTGATATCGTAACATTCAAATCATTACTGCCTATAGACACATCTCTAACAAATGCCATTGCGTCCCCACGCACTATGCTCAAATTTGTGGATGTTGCCCCGATATTCAGGATTGCAGCGGTTTTTTCTGATCCCAGGTTCGGAAAGTTTCTGGTAAATGCGTTTGTCATGGCAAAACTATCAATATCCACAATATGCACTGAGAGGCCAGCTTCTTCAACTAGATCTATCCTTTCTTTAATGTGCTCTTTCTTGGCCGCAACCAAAAGAATGTTAAATTTATTCTCTCGCTCATCTTTCGTCAGAGTCTGAAAATCCACGACGCAATCATTTATATTGAATGGGATAAATTTCTCTGCCTCAAACCGTATAGCGCTCTTGAGATCCTCTTCTTTCATTCTGGGCATAGATATGAATCTCACTATCACAGAAGGCCCTGAGACTGATATATTGACCTCTCTCGAAGTTATTTTCGCCTCATCAGCTAAAGCCTTTATCGAGTCTGAAATGCTTCCCTTCGAAGGGCCGGAGATATTTTTTAAACCCATGCCGATTAACATGGGTTTATCAGGAGCTCCGGATATCTCCAGCATCTTTATTGCAAAAGTTCCAATATCGAGACCAACTCTATTTTTAGTTTTTGTCTGCAGCTTCATATCCATCATTTTTTAACCTGTGATGATTTTTCCCTGGCATTTGCTGAATATTCTGCAATCTTATAATTGAAATTATTCAATGCCATGTTCTTGAGTGATTCGGAAATGAATAGCATGCCCTTGGTCTTCTTATCTTGCGGGTTTGCCTTCAATAATGTTTTGGAAGTCTCTATCTTTTTATCTAAAACGCCAATAAATTTTGCCTTGTCTTCGGCCTTGACCTTTGCCCAGGCCTCAACCATATTATCACCAACATCGCCTTTGGAAAAATTCATATACATCTCGTTCAGATCTTTAGCTTCCTTAAAGGTCTTTATTCTCTCTTGCTTGATTTTGCTTATATCGTAAATAACTTCTTGCGATTTTAAAGGAGCTCTTTGTTTTAAAATTGATGGTTCTCTGGATGCCCCCTCCTTAGGACGAGCTGGCGCCGCCATTTTCCATACTATTATTATCCAAATGATCCCAACAAATAAAGCAAGATTTATATACAGCAGTTTATTCTCTTTCATAGATAGTTTAATATCTCTGCCATCTTGGCACATAGCCCTGGGGTGGCGATCGCGTTTCATTCTTTATGCTGAAAGATAGCGAAGCCGTAAGATATCCGCGCGGAAGTCCCAATGGCCAATTTGTCGGATCAGACCAATCGCCTGTTCCTCTATTCAAGTCGCGGTTCAATAAGCCTGGTATTGGCAGAACAGTATCAATATAGACATTATCTTTCGCAAAAATCGTACCGTTTGTTCTCCCACCATAGTACGCATTAAAGTCTTCATTTGCGTATATAACAATATTGCCTCTTACGCCACCGAAAGCTCTTACGCCGCCTGTATTCACATCACCAAATGCTACCAGCGTCAGTCTATCGTCTGAGCCGTTTGTAGGTTGAACGATAGTAATATCATTTATCGAAACAATGGTATGGTCTCTTGCCCCGCCAGACCAGTTCTGGTCATTAAATAGAATATTCGCATCACCATTTACGAAGATAATGCTTGTGCCTTGAGGAACATCGCCGGGACCAAAAGTTTGACTGCCAGAATAATAGTTGGCCTGACCTGGCCCTATATTCAAATTCTCTGCTGTATTTAATTCGGAACTATAATAAGTATAAAATGCGTCTTTGTCGTTAATTACGCTGTCTGACGAATATGTATTGTCGGCATTAAATATGGCAATCTTGGCACTATCACCTCCTGCATCATCTACAGTAACAGCGCCATCACCATTCACGTCAGTCAGATATTGGCCATCGCCATTTGTGTCATAGATAGCCTTCTCTGTCCAAGAGCCTGTCGACGCATTATATTTCCACCAAAAATGGGGCGGCACAAAACTCTGATTCTGAAGCATCTCACCCGACACCTGCACGAAATTAT
>JAHFGO010000016.1 GCA_023247385.1 Candidatus Omnitrophota bacterium
ATGAAAAGATAGTGGTGCTTTCGCGCGAAGTGAATTCTGGAACCCACGTCTATTTCAAGGAACACGTATTAAGAAAAGGCGATCCTAACAGTAAAGAAGAATTTGCGCCAAGCGCGTTACTCCTTTCGTCTTCTCAAGCAATTGCCGATGAGACGGCAGGAAATCCGGCTGTTATAGGATATTATGGGATGGGATATATATCAGCCAAACAAAAACCAGTAGCTATTGCCAAAGACGAAAAGTCAGAATATGTTGAGCCAACGATAGAAAATGTCATAAGTGGAAAATACCCAATATCGAGACCGCTATTTTGTTATACCAATGGCGAGCCATTCGGTCTGGTGAAGAAATTTGTTGATTTCGTACTTTCGAAAGAAGGGCAGGATATTGTTCTGGCGACTGATTTCGTACCAATCAATAGATAAATAAGCTCCATGCGTAAATTTAAAGAATTCATTGTAGAGAAACTCATACTCATTTGCGGCATAGCTTCAATATTTTTTGTCATATTGATTTTTTTATTCCTGCTCAAGGAAGGGCTTGCGGTATTTAAGACTGTAAGCCTTTTTAAATTTCTATTAGGCAAAAATTGGTATCCCATCTCAGAGCCGCCCCAGCTTGGAATATTACCTTTAATCCTCGGATCGCTGCTGGTCACTTTGGGTGCGGCTATTATTTCCATCCCTATAGGTGTGGGCTGCGCGGTCTATATTGCCGAAGTAGCTCCGACACAAACAAAGGAGATTCTAAAGGCTGGGATAGAACTATTAGCGGCAATACCCAGTGTCGTCCTGGGATTTATCGGTATGGTTACGCTTGTGCCCCTTGTAAAAAATGTATTCCATTTACCTACCGGTTTAACCGCTTTGTCAGGCTCGATTATGCTCGCATTCATGGCAATGCCTACAATAGTTTCGATTGCTGAAGACGCGCTTTATTCAGTTCCAAAAAGTTATAAAGAAGGCGCTTTTGCTCTCGGAGCAACACGTTGGCAAACGATACACAGGGTTATGTTGCCTGCTGCATCAAGCGGTATCCTTGCCGCGGTAATGCTTGGAGTCGGCAGGGGCATCGGCGAGACTATGGCAGTAATGATGATCACCGGTAATGCCGCTGTTATTCCACACAGTATTCTGGCGCCTGTCCGGACTTTAACAGCTACCATTGCGGCTGAGATGGGCGAGGCAGTGGTGGGAAGCGAACATTATTTTGCTTTATTTGCTATCGGCATAGTCTTATTTGTCATAAGCTTTGCGGTTAACGTGACAGCAGATTTATTTTTGCATAAAAGACAATGAAAAGAAATTCATATAGAACACAGATGATTGCCTTCTTCTTTTTATTCTTGGCAATGCTTTTAATAGTTGTACCGGTAGGCTTAATTATTGTAATCATCGTTCAGAAGGGGCTGCCTGCCATAAACTGGCAGTTCCTTTCGGATATACCCCGTCAGGGGATGCGCGCGGGAGGAATATTTCCGGCAATAGTAGGAACAGTATATTTAGTGATGGGCGCTATAATTTTTGCATTGCCAATAGGTTTGCTTGCGGCAATATATTTAAGTGAATATTCTAAAGATAATATGCTCACCCGGCTGATCAGGCTGGCTATAGTAAATCTAGCAGGCGTGCCATCGGTGGTTTACGGGCTCTTTGGCCTCGCGCTTTTTGTCGTATTCTTTAAATTCGGCGCATCGATTCTCTCCGGTTCTCTTACATTAGGTATTATGATATTACCGATAATTATTACTACCTCGCGCGAAGCCTTAGAGAGCGTTCCATACTCTTTTCGTGAGGTAAGTCTGTCTTTAGGAGCGAGCAAATGGCAGACCATAAGGCACATTGTTCTGCCGAATGCAATACCCGGCATATTAACGGGGACTATCTTAGGGTTGGGCCGGGCCGCTGGAGAAACCGCGCCAATTCTATTTACGGTAGCGGCCTTTTATCTGCCACAACTGCCGAGTTCCATATTTGATCAAGCTATGGCTCTGCCGTATCATCTGTATATTATATCAACTCAAGTTCCCAATGTTGATGCGAAGGTGCGATATGGAACCGCTTTTGTGTTATTGACGCTGGTTTTATTTATGAATTTAGTCGCGGTAATCATTCGATATAAATTTAGAAAGAAGAAAAAATGGTAAAATTCGAAATACACAATTTAAATATATGGTTTGGTTCCGTACATGCCATAAAGCAGGTGAATATGGAAATTCAATCTAATGAGATCTTGAGTGTAATAGGACCTGCGAGTAGCGGAAAGACAACTTTTTTACGGGCACTCAACCGTCTGAACGATCTCAATACAAACTATAAGATGACCGGAGCCCTGGAGCTTGAACGAGAGGATATCTGTGCTGTCGATATAGAGGTATTGCGCCGCAAAATAGGCATGGTATTTGCACTGCCTTTGCCGCTTCCGTTATCAGTATTTGATAATGTGGCCTATGGAGCAAGGATGCACGGAGAAAGAAACAAGAGGTTATTGGGACAAAGAGTCGAAGATGCGTTGCGGCAAGCGTATCTTTGGGAAGAAGTAAAAGATAGGCTTAACGAATCGGCTTTTAAATTATCGGGCGGCCAGCAGCAGCGTCTTTGTATCGCAAGGACATTAGCGGTAGGGCCGGAAGTAATGTTGTTTGACGAGCCCTGTTCTGGGCTTGACCCTATTTCTACCGCGAAAGTGGAAGATGCCATGCTCAAACTAAAAGAAAAATATACCATAGTCTTGGTAACCAATAACGTAAAACAAGCAGCAAGGGTGGCCGACAGAACAGCGTTCTTTTTAACCGGCGAACTTATCGAAATAGATAAAACAGATAAAATTTTCACCGCGCCTAAAGACAGGCGCACGGATGGGTATATAAGAGGGAAATTCGGTTAATGGCCAAAATAATCACTAAAGATTTGAATCTTTGGTATGGCGGTTTCCATGCCTTAAAGAATATAAGCTTGAGTTTCGAGTCAAATAGGATTACCGCTATAATCGGGCCTTCAGGATGCGGTAAGTCAACTTTACTTCGGGTCTTTAATCGGATGAATGATTTTATCGAAGGCCTGCGCCAAGACGGCGAGGTTTTGATCGATGGCGTGAATATTCTTAACGGCAAAACAGATTTGGTGGCTTTACGTAAAAGAGTCGGGATGGTTTTTCAGCGGCCCAACCCGTTTCCGCTGTCTGTTTACGAGAATATTGTTTTCGGTGAAAGGATTCATGCAGACAGTGTAAATCAGGACACGTTAGACGAAGTTGTCGAGAATAGTTTAAAAAGCGTTCTTTTGTGGGATGAGTTAAAAGATAAATTGAACAAGTCGGCGCTGATGCTGTCATTAGAACAGAAGCAAAGATTATGTATTGCACGGGTCATAGCCGTCAAACCCGATGTATTATTGATGGATGAGCCTTGTTCTGCCTTGGATCCGCAGGCAACAATGCGAATTGAAGAATTAATGCGTGAACTAAAGAATAATTATACTATAATAATAGTGACGCATAGTATGCAGCAGGCAGCGCGTGTTTCTGATGATGCAGGTTTTATGCTTTTGGGTGAATTGATAGAATTCGGTAATACCGACCAAATATTTACCGCGCCGCACGACAAGCGAACAGAAGATTATATTACTGGAAGATACGGATAATAGGTCCCTCGTCCCGAGCGACTTTAGCGATATAGCAGTCGCGAGGGACTCGGGACGATTTGCATACCGAAAACAACAGCAAATCGGAGGCTTAATATGGAACGACATTTAGATCAAGAATTGAAAGAACTGAATAAAGATATTTTGAAAATTGGGGCATACGCGGAAGAGGCTATCTATAAATCTATCGAGGCGTTAAAAAATCGCGATAGAGCGTTAGCACAGAGCATAGTTGATAATGATATCAATGTTGATAAATTGGAATTGGATATAGATGAAAAATGCATAGATTTAATTGCGCGATACCAGCCTATGGCCAAGGACCTCCGCTTTATCACAACCGGCATGAAGATAAATGCGGAACTCGAAAGGATAGCGGATATAGCTGTAGATATAGCCCAGCGTAGCCTTGAAATTGTTGATAAGCCACTCTTAAAGCCTTTGGTGGATATCCCGAAATTAACTGCCGTTGCGCAGAACATGGTAAGGATGGCTATAGATTCGTTTGTAAAGGGCGATATTGAATTAGCCAAAAAGGTTCTATTATCTGACCCAGAGGCCGATAATTTACGTAATTTGATACAGAAAGAGCTTATTGAAGATTATATGATGAAGGATGCATCTACGGCTCCGAGAGCCGTACAGCTCTTATTAATAACGCGTTTCTTGGAACGTATATGCGATCATACCACCAATATCGCCGAAGACGTTATCTATATGGTGCAGGCTAAGGTTGTTAAGCATCATCCTGAAAAA
Source organism: Candidatus Omnitrophota bacterium (assembly GCA_023247385.1). GTDB lineage: Bacteria > Omnitrophota > Gorgyraeia > 2-01-FULL-45-10 > 2-01-FULL-45-10 > JAHFGO01. Next base: position 4,398 of record JAHFGO010000016.1, read on the forward strand.
TTGAAATAATAGAATAGCCTTAAGACTATTCGGTAAAATTTTTGACTTACTATAACATTGACGAAGATTTTGTTTGACAATATGCAGTCGATATGGTAAGATGCACCGCCTCTGAAAAAGAGGCATTTTTTATCCCTCGCGTCCATGCGTAAACAAAGGACGCTCGGGATGAAATCTTGAGGCAGGCAAGGGATTTCATGAAGACGTATATCGCGAAGGAAAAAGACATACAAAAAGTCTGGTATGTTGTAGATGCCAAGGATAAGATTCTGGGCCGTCTTGCAGCCAAAGTGGCCAGCGTCCTGAGGGGAAAAAATAAGGTCATATACTCTCCTCATCAGGATACAGGCGATGAGGTTATTGTCATAAATGCCAAGCACGTAAGGACTACGGGCAAGAAACTTGCCCAAAAAGTTTATAGCAGATACTCAGCGTATCCTGGTGGTTTAAATCAGGAGACTCTCGAAACGGTCTTGAAGAAGAAGCCAGAGTATGTTTTAATACATGCAGTCAAAGGGATGTTGCCGAAGAATAAGCTTGGCGCGAAACTCTTAAAGAAACTCAGGGTTTATCCTGATGAGGCACATCCGCATAAGGCGCAGAATCCGAAAGTGCTAATCATATAGCTTAACCAATACAACCTCCGGGGTTGGATAATCCAACCCCGGAGGTTAGGCAAGGTAAAAATGACAGAAAAAGTTCAATACATGGCTACAGGAAGGCGCAAGAATTCTATTGCGCGCGTGAGGCTCATTCCGTCCGGGGAAGGCAAGATAACCGTCAACGCAAGGCCCTTTAACGAATACTTCCCGAGGGAGTCAAACCGCCTTGTGATAATGCAGCCTTTAGAACTCGTCAGCCTCGCATCGAAGCTTAACGTTTATGCAAATGTCAACGGTGGAGGATTGAGCGGTCAGGCAGGGGCGCTGAAAATGGGAATAGCGAGGGCGCTTGTTAAAATGGATGAGAGCCTGAAGGCGGCGATAAAGAAGGCCGGTTTCTTGATGCGTGATTCCAGGATGAGGGAGCGCAAAAAATACGGCAGGAAGAGAGCCAGGAGGAGATTCCAGTACACTAAGAGATAACCCGCCTTCGTGGCTTGGGTTATTCAGGTAGATAGCCTTCGGCGGGTGTATCCACCGAAGCATATCTGCTATGAATAACACCAATGGCGAAGGTGGATAATATAGCTGGTCCCGACGATATTACAGAAACCTATCTGGTCAACTCCGACGGCGATTTTAGTTGACAGGGTAGGTTTTTTAATTTAAGATAAACAGTAGTCCCGACGGAACATTATCAAAAAATGAGGTGTGCATATGGTTAAGGTAGGAGTGATTGGCGCTACAGGATATACAGGCGAAGAGATAGTAAGGATTTTGGCTGGTCATAAGAAAGTGAAGGTAACCTATCTTTCTGCCGTCATAGATAAGGAAGAACCAATTTCAGATATCTTTCCAAGCCTGAAGGGCAGCATCGATATAATATGCAAAAAACCTAATACGGACGAGGCAAAAGAAAAGACGGATCTGATATTTTTAGCGCTTCCTCACAGAGTCTCCATGGAGATCGTGCCCAAGTTTTTGAAGGCAAATAAAAAAGTGATAGATTTGAGCGCTGATTACCGGCTGCACCACGATGTATATAAAATCTGGTATGGCGCCGAGCATAAAGACAGGGAGAACTTACCAGTTGCCGTATATGGATTGCCTGAGATTTATCACAATGCAATAAAAGAGGCCAGACTAATAGCGAACCCCGGCTGTTATCCAACTAGCATTATATTGGCGATAGCTCCTATATTAAATGAAGACGCGATCGACACAAGTTTTATAATTGCAGATTCCAAGAGCGGTGTGACAGGGGCTGGCAGAAAGGCTGACATAGCGTTATCATTCGGAGAGGTTAATGAGAACCTGAAGGCGTATAAGACCAACGAACATCAGCACAAGCCTGAGATAAACAAGATATTGTCGGCGATAGCAGAAAAGGATATAGATGTTATATTTACTCCGCACCTGATTCCGATGAATAGAGGGATACTGTCAACTGTATATTTGAAACTTAAAAATTTGAAGATGAATACAAGGGACGCAATCGAAGCGTACAAAAACTTTTATGCCGGAAAACCTTTTGTTAGAATCTATCAGGAAGGTAAATTTCCGCAAACAAGAGACGTCGCAAACACAAATTTTTGCGATATAGGCGTAAAAGTGACAGGCAGCGTGGCGATAGTCGTCTCTTGCATAGACAATCTAATGAAGGGCGCAGCAGGCCAGGCAGTTCAGAATATGAATATAATGTGCGGCTTTGATGAGACCGAAGGCTTGATATGATAGTTGTGAAAGGCGGGGTGACGACAGCTAAAGGATTTCTGGCCAGTGGCGTAAAGGCCGGGATAAAGAAATCGAAAAAGACGGATCTGGGGCTTCTATATTCCGAAATTCCTGCAGTTGCAGCAGGCGCCTTCACAATAAACCGATTTCAGGCTTCTCCTGTAAAGATAAGCAAGGCCCATTTAAAGAATAATGCGCACCATGCCATAATCGTAAACAGCGGTAACGCCAATTGTGCAAACGGCAAAAGAGGCGACATGGATGCATTGCTTATGGCTGATTACATTGCCAAGATCATGGGGCTTAATAGGAAAGATGTCTTAGTGGCATCGACAGGGATCATAGGAAAAGTCTTGCCGATAGACAAAATAAAGAACCGGATACCATATTTAGTTAGTGGATTGTCAGAAAAAGGCGGAAGCGATTTTGCCGAGGCGATCCTAACAACTGATACCGAAAAGAAGGAATTTGCAGTAAAGATGAAACTGGGGTCTTCTGTTGTGACTATCGGTGGAGCATGTAAAGGTGTAGGCATGATATATCCGAATATAAAAATAGAAAATCATGCAACCATGCTGGCGTTTATTACAACGGATGCTGCCATATCGAAAAAGATGCTGGAGGGCGCTCTTAATGAGGCAATAGATTCGTCTTTTAATATGATATCAGTCGATGGTGATATGAGCACAAATGACTGCTGTTTTATATTAGCAAACGGGATAGCCGGAAATAAAAAAATAAAATCGAAGGATGGAAATTATCAGAAGTTCGTAAGAGGCTTGAAGTTTTTGACATCAGAACTTGCAAAGATGTTAGTTATCGATGGGGAGGGGGCCACGAAATTTGTAACGATAGACGTGATAGGTGCCGAGCACCAAGGTGATGCAAAACGAATCGCCAGAAAGATATCCACTTCTAATCTTTTAAAATGTTGTATATATGGAGAGGATCCCAACTGGGGCAGGATTATTTCAGCTTGCGGCGCGAGCGGTGTTGAATTTAATCCCAGTAAGGTCGACGTATATCTTGGAGATATTAAAGTATTGTCAGGCGGCTCTTGCGTGAAAGGCTATGATAAGAATAAGGCCAAGAGGTTGTTCAAAAGAAAAAAGATTTATATAAAAGTGGATCTGAAAAGCGGCCGGTCTAAAGCAACTGCCTGGACATGCGATTTTTCGAAAGAGTATGTTGAGATAAATTCGGAGTATTCGACGTGAAAGAAGCTATAAAGAAAAGCGATGTATTGATTGAGGCACTGCCCTACATAAAGAAATTCTTTGAAAAGACCATCGTGATAAAATACGGCGGCGCTGCCGTGGAGGAAAAGGGCATAGAGAAGGGGATACTGGAAGATATAATATTCATGAATTATGCCGGCATGAGGCCAATATTGGTTCATGGCGGCGGGCCGTTTATCTCGAAGATGATGAAAAGGTACGGGTTGGAGCCAAAATTCATCCATGGTAGACGAGTCACAGATAGTCAGGCCGTGCACATAATAGACAAGGCGCTGCATATTATAAATAAAAAAATAGTGCATACATTAAAGAGTATGGGCGCAAAGGCATTTGGGTTGAGCGGCAAAGAAAATAGCCTCATACGGGTGAAGAAAATGAAAGGCCCGTACGATCTGGGATTCGTAGGCGAGGTTACATCTGTTGATACGACTGTCGTAAAACGGCTCATCGAGGACAATATAATCCCTGTCATATACCCGCTTGGCATAGGAAGAGATGGAAATACGTATAATGTCAATGCCGATGATGTGGCAAGCGAGATAGCGATGGCATTAAGCGCCGAGAAATTCGTGCTCCTTACTAATGTGAAAGGAATAATGAGGGATAAAAATAATCCCAGGACTTTGTATAATACGGTTAAGGCAGGCGAAGTAGAGAGGCTTATCAAGAGAAAGATAATAGATTCTGGCATGATACCGAAGGCGAAGGCCTGCATAGATGCCATAAGGGGCGGGGTGAGAAAAGCGCATATCTTGGATGCAAGCATACCGCATGCGCTTCTACTGGAGATATTTACCGATAAAGGCATCGGTACGGAGATAGTAAAATGAGTAAAACAGATTCTGTTGTTAAGATATACGATAAATACATCATGAATACATATAAAAGAGTGCCTTTGTGTCTTGAGAAGGCAAAGGGCTCAAAGGTCTGGGATATAGATGGCAAAGTTTATCTAGACTTTTTCCCTGGTTGGGCCGTATCAGGCATAGGACATTGCCATCCACTGATTGTTCGGGCAATAGACAAACAGGCTAAAAAACTTTTACATGTATCGAATAATTATTACAGTGAACTTCAGGCAAGGCTTGCGAAAGAGATAATAAGTAATTCTTTTCCCGGAAAGGTATTCTTTGCAAACTCTGGAGCTGAAGCAAATGAGGCAGCGATAAAACTTGCGAGATTGTACGGCCATAATAAAGGAAGATTTGAGGTCATAACTATGACGAAATCTTTCCATGGCAGGACCCTTGCCATGATAACAGCTACAGGCCAGGATAAGGTCAAAAAAGGCTTTGAGCCGCTTCCGCATGGGTTCGTTCACGTTGGTTTTAACGATATAGAGGCTGTGGGAGAAGCGATAACTGATAAAACGATAGCTATAATGCTAGAGCCCGTGCAGTGCGAGGGAGGTATAAATATAGCAAGGCATGAGTATATGAAGGCATTAAGAAAAATATGTGATGATAAAGACTTCATCCTTATATTCGATGAAGTTCAGACCGGCATGGGCAGAGCCGGCAATATGTTCGCATATCAGAATTACGGAGTCACCCCCGATGTGATGACCCTTGCTAAATCATTGGGAGGGGGCATGCCGATAGGCGCATGTGTCGCGAATGAGAAATTTCAGGATGTGTTAACTCCAGGCACTCATGCATCGACGTTCGGTGGCTCGCCGATAGTTTGCGCTGCGGCATTGGCGGTGTTCGACGCGATAAAGAAAGAAAAGTTAATTCAGAATGCAAACAGGATGGGCGCATATTTGAAGAAGAAACTCGAGAGCCTAAGGTCTAAACATCATTTCATAAAAGAGATAAGAACTATGGCGCTGATAGTGGGCGTCGAGCTTACCATGAAGGCCGAAGGCATATATAGGGAATGCCTGAAAGAGGGCCTGCTTATAAATTGTACACAGGATACCGTTTTAAGAATAATGCCGCCTATAAACGTTACGAAGGCGCAGATCGATAAGGCTATTTCTATATTGAATAAAGTATTTACAAAGGTATAGTTACAATAAGGATAAATATGAAGAAAGATTTAATATCTATAGAAGATCTCGAGACTCAATTCATATTCGATATATTGGATTTAACTAAAGACGTGAAGGCGGATAGGGCCAAGTACGCCGATTCGCTGAAAACCAAATCCATCGGTTTGATATTTCAGAAACCATCTAACAGGACGAGAGTGTCGTTCGAAATAGGCATGGTACAGCTCGGAGGCCATGCTACCTATCTTGGGCCCGGAGAGATAGTTATGGGTGTAAGGGAATCTGTCAAAGATGTGGCGTGCGTATTGTCAAGATACATAGATGGTATTGTGGCAAGGACATATAAACATGAAGATGTGCAAGAGCTGGCTAAACACGCCATGGTTCCAGTTATTAACGGCTTAAGCGATCGCGAGCATCCTTGCCAGGCATTGAGCGACATATTTACGATAAGAGAAAGATTTTCTAATTTAAAAAATGTAGTGCTTTCGTATATCGGCGATGGAAATAATGTGCTTAATTCTCTTATGGCCGCGGCTTCTAAGATTGGACTCGATATGAAGATTGCAACACCATATGGGTATGAGCCTAGGAGTGAGATGGCGCAGCTTACAAAGACGTTTGCAAAGGTGAGCGGCTCTAAAATAGAATTCTACAATGATCCAAAGGCGGCAGCGAAAGGCGCAGATGTCATCTATACCGATGTTTGGGTCAGCATGGGGCAGGAGAAGGATTCTGCGAAAAGGCTGAAGGCATTTGAGGGTTTTCAGATTAACGAAAAGATAATGAAACTGGCAAAACCGAATTGTCTTGTGATGCATTGTCTGCCTGCGCATAGGGGTGAGGAGATAGCCGATTCAGTTATAGATTCAAAGAATTCCATAGTTTATGATCAGGCGGAGAACAGGATGCATACGGAGAAGGCAATATTGCTAAAATTGTTAAAGTGAGAGGTTCGATATGAAAGGGAAAGTAGTCCTTGCTTATTCCGGGGGGCTGGATACGTCGGTCATAATAAAATGGTTGACGAATAAAGGGTATGAGGTCATTGCCTATATGGCTGACATAGGCCAAGGCTCCGATTTTGAAGCATATAAGAAAAGAGCTTTAAAGACGGGTGCAGTGAAAGTCGTTGTGGAAGATCTTAAAGATGAATTTGTGAAAGATTTTGTATTCAAGGCGCTAAAGGCGGATGCCATATACGAAGGCGGCTACCTTCTCGCAACAGCCCTCTCGAGGCCATTGATAGCGAAGGCCTTGGTGAAAACAGCCAAGAAAGAGAAAGCCTTCTTTGTAGCGCACGGCTGCACAGGCAAGGGTAACGACCAGGTGAGATTTGAGGTCACCATAAAAGCATTTGATCCTAAGTTAAAAATTCTGGCGCCGGTTAGGGAGTGGGAGCTAAAGACAAGAAGCGATGAGATAGAATATGCGAAGAATAATAATATCCCCATCGACGCAAACAAAAAGAAGCCATACTCGATTGATGTTAATCTTTGGGGAATATCGATTGAAAGTGGGAAGCTGGAAGATCCTTATTACGAGCCTGACGAAGATATATATCAACTTACGAAGGCAGTAGATAAGGCAATGGTGAAGCCTGCCTACGCAGAGATCGAATTTAAGTCCGGCATCCCAGTCAAGCTGGACGGTAAAGCGATCGGCGGTGTGAATCTCATCTTGAAACTTGCGAGAATCGCAGGCGATGCAGGCGTCGGCAGAAGCGATATGATAGAGAGCAGACTCGTCGGCATAAAGTCTAGGGAAGTTTACGAGGCGCCAGCCGCCTGGGCTCTTTACACGGCCCATAAAGCACTGGAGAGTCTTGTGCTGGATAGAGAACTATTGCATTTCAAGGAGGCTTTAGCGCTAAGATATTCAGAGCTGGTCTACTATGGGCTTTGGTACACGCCCCTTAAAGAAGCTTTGGACAAATTTATCGATGAGACGCAAAAACGCGTGAATGGCGTGGTCAAATTAAAATTACACAAAGGAAATTGCGTAGCGGTCGGAAGAAGATCGCCCAACTCATTATATAGAAGAGAACTCGCAACGTATGAGAAGGGCGACAAATTCGATCAATCTCTTGCGAAAGGTTTCATAGAGATCTGGGGATTACCATATAGAGGTGCGGGAGGAAAGTAAAATTTTTATTTCGCGCGAAACCATTATTTCGGGGTTGTGTTTCGCGTGAACGCGAAATTTTTCCCAGCGAGAAAAATTTCGCTCGGAAAAATCGCTCGCTCTCCCTCGCATATAAAGGTAGAAGCAAGCTCGGGAACCATGCCCGCTCGCGATTTTTACGTCCCGCTCAACACGAACCCCGAAAATGGCTTAAGGAAGGCAATAAAAATTTTACACTGACGATAGAGAGGAATATATGGTTAAGAAATTATGGGGTGGAAGATTCAGCAAGAAAACAGAACCACTTGTAGAGGAGTTTACTAAATCGATACACTATGACTATAAACTTGCGGCGTATGATGTTATTGGTTCGGGAATCCATATTCAGGTACTAAAAAAGGCAGGTTTAGTAACACCGTTAGAAGCTAACAGATTAGATATCGCTCTTCAAGGCGTTTATAGAAGCATTAAAAATGGAACATTCAAACTAAATCGAAAAAGCGAGGATATCCATACTAATATTCAAAATATTCTTTACCAAAAAGTAGGTGATTTAGCCTTAAAACTTCATACTGCAAGATCAAGAAATGATCAAGTGGTGTTTGCAACTAAATTTTATTCCAAAAATATAATAACCGAATTAAATGTAGATATCAAAAAATTAGTAAATTCGGTTAAGACATTAGTTGCAGAAAATAAAAATGTTATTATACCCGGTTTTACTCATATGCAACACGCTCAACCTGTTTATTTAAAAGATTACCTTTCAGTTTATATTGTGATGCTTAACAGAGATTTGAAAAGACTTGCAAATATCAATGAAAGCATACATCTAACTATGGGGGCAGGTGCACTTGCGGGAACGCCGATAGATGCAAATAAATACAATGAGAAAACACCAAAAACATTAAAAGCAATAGGAGTATCAGAGTATATAGAAGCTACGACAAATTCACTAGATGCGGTTAGTGACAGGGACTTCATCATTGATATTTTAAGCGCTTTATCGATTATAAGCATGCACCTATCAAGAATAGCGGAAGATCTTATAATATGGTCTACGAAAGAATTTAATTTTATAGAAATTGATGAAGCTTTTTGTACGGGTAGCTCATTGATGCCTCAAAAGAAAAATCCAGATGTTTTAGAACTTGTAAGAGGCTATTCAGGAAGACTATATGGTAATCTTATAAGTGTTTTGGCCATTATGAAAGGGCTGCCTCTTACATATAATAGAGACATGCAACTTGATAAAGAACCGCTTTTTAATTCATTTGAGATAGTATCAAGCGAGTTAAAGGTATTGGCGGGACTAATAAAAACCTTACAATTTAACAAAGCAAAAATAGAAGAAAGTCTAGAGGATGAATCATTATATGCTACGGATTTAGTGTATTATCTGGTCAACAGGGGCATACCATTCACAAAAGCGCATACTATTATTGGGAAGCTTATTAAATATTCTATTGATAATTCTATTGAAATAAAGACAATGACCCAGCACGAATTACAAAGATTTTCAAATAAGTTCATAAAGAAAGAAATTATTAAATTATTTAATCCTAAGGTATCAGTTGAATCCAAAAAATCTATAGCAAGGTAATATGCACGAATTTAGTTTTAAGGATAATGAGTTGTGCTGCGAGGACATAAGACTAAAAGATATCGCTAAAGAGATCGAGACGCCTTTCTATCTCTACAGCTATAAAACACTGATAGACCATTATAGAAAGTTAAAAACAGCTTTTAGATCTATAAACCCTCTCATATGTTTTTCGGTAAAATCCAATTCGAACATTGCAGTATTAAAGGCACTTGTTAAAAACGGGGCTGGGCTCGACATTGTTTCAGGCGGTGAACTCTATAGGGCTCGCATTGCCGGTGTAGATCCTAAAAAGGTAGTGTATGCAGGGGCAGGGAAGAAATCTAGAGAGATAGAAGATGCGATCAGATTCGGTATGCTATTTTTCAATGTCGAATCGGAAGAAGAGTTAGAGGAGATCCAGAAGATAGCATCGCTTTTAAAAAAGAAAGTCAACGTCGCAATCAGAATAAATCCAGACGTCATGCCTAAGACACATGACTATATCGCTACAGGGAAGGGTGAGACCAAGTTTGGCCTGGATTTTGAAACCGTCCATAAGATATTTAATTCCAAATGGCGCTACCCAAACGTTAATTTAAGGGGAGTCCATATACATATAGGCTCACAGATCCTGAGCGCTAGCCCTTTCGAGAATGCCATAAAAAAGGTATTGGAGTTTTTAAAAAGATACAAAATATCAATAGACTATTTCAATATCGGCGGAGGCCTCGGCATAATATATTCCATCGAGAATCCGCAGACAGCCAAGGGTTTTGCGAAAAAGATATTGCCGCTCTTGAAGCATTCTAAATTAAAGATAATATTAGAACCCGGCAGGTTCATTTCAGGGAATAGCGGCATTCTCGTTACAAAGGTAGTGTACACCAAAAGGACGCCGAGAAAGAAGTTTATAATTGTCGATATCGGTATGAATGACCTAATAAGGCCGAGCCTTTATGAGGCCTATCACAAGATAGTGCCTGTGAGCGTCAGCGAAGGCAGTTCGTATACATCCGAAAAAGTGGATGTGGTGGGGCCCATCTGTGAATCAGGGGACTTTCTTGGAAAGGACAGGCTCCTGCCGGCATTAGTAAAGGGAGATCTATTGGCCGTTATGGGTGCAGGTGCATACGGTTTTACAATGTCCAGTAATTATAACTCACGGCCACGGCCAGCGGAGGTTATGGTTATAAATAAGAGATTCTACGTTGTCCGCAAGAGCGAAACTTATAGAGATCTTGTGCGAGGCGAATCCATCCCAAAGGTTTTAAGATGAGTGCAATAAAATTTACAAAAACAGTGGCAACTGGAAATGATTTTATTATACTTGATAACCGTTCGTTTGAGATCGAAGGCAACTCGTCGGCAATCGCTAAAAAGATATGCGCAAGAAAGCATTCTGTGGGTGCAGATGGGTTGCTCGTGATCGAGCCATCTAATAAAGCGGATTTCAAGATGCGCATTTTTAATCCGGATGGAAGCGAAGCCGAGATGTGCGGAAACGGTTCAAGGTGCGTTGCCCTTTATGCCGCTACTAAAAGAATAGCAAAGAAGACCATGACTATTGATACGCTTGGAGGCCTACTGAATGCTACTGTTAAGGGCGATATGGTGAAAGTGAAGCTGCCGGATCCGAAGGAGATAAAATGGAACTTTTGCCTCATGATAAACAAGTGCCCATACCATTTAAATTTTGTAAATACAGGAGTTCCACATGTGATACATTTTGTAGATGATCTGGAGAAAGTGGACGTTAAGAATTTAGGATCACATATAAGAAGTCATGACGAATTCTCACCCGAAGGCACAAATGCGGATTTTGTAAAGGTTGTAGATAAAAAAAATATAAAGATAAGAACATATGAACGAGGAGTTGAAGATGAAACACTTGCCTGCGGGACAGGCGCGGTCGCAAGCGCAATAATTGCCGCAGAATCCGAAAAGATGCTTTCTCCTGTTACTGTCCAGACTCTGGGAGGAGAGAAGCTGAAGGTATATTTTGAATTAATGAATGGGAATTTCAGAAATGTCTATTTGGAAGGGAAGGCAAAACTCGTTTACGAAGGAGCGATAGATGATATTTAAAGGTTCTATGGTAGCTTTGGTTACGCCATTTAGAGATGGCAAAGTGGATGAAGATGGTTTAAAGAGGCTGGTGGAGTTTCATATAAAGAATGGCACAACTGCTCTCGTTCCATGCGGCACGACTGGTGAATCGGCGACTCTTTCATATGATGAGCACGACACTGTTATAGAGCTAACCATTAAATTTGCCAATGGCAGGATTCCTGTTATTGCAGGCACAGGCTCCAATTCTACTGAAGAGGCTATAATGCTTACTAGGCATGCTAAAAAAGCCGGAGCCGATGCATCGCTTCAGCTCAGTCCGTACTATAACCGGCCGACGCAAAAAGGGCTTTATTTACATTTTAAAGCAATAGCCGAAGCAGTCAATATTCCTATAATATTATATAATATCGCCTCAAGGACCGGAGTCAATATCGAGCCGGAGACTTTTGCGAAGCTATCTGAAATCAAAAATATCGTCGGTGTGAAAGAAGCAAGCGGGAGCCTGGAACAGATGTCGAGGATAAAGAAGCTCTGTCCTAAAGAATTTTTATTGATATCCGGAGATGATGCGCTGACGTTGCCGGTGATGTCCATAGGCGGCCTTGGTGTTATATCTGTAGTTGCGAACATAATCCCGAGAGATGTGGCAGATATGTGTCTTGCGTTTGAAAAAGGCGATTTAAAAAAGGCAGAGGGCCTGCATTATAAAATGTTAAATATCATAAAGGCCATGTTTATAGAGACTAACCCGATACCGGTTAAGACGGCAATGGGGCTAATGAAGATGATCGAGCCGGATTTAAGACTGCCTCTCTGTGAAATGGTGCTGGAGAATAAAGACAAGCTGATTAAAGCGCTGAAAGATTATAAGTTAATTTAACATAAGGATAAGCTATGATAAAGATATGCGTGAGCGGTTCAAAGGGAAAGATGGGCTCGAGGATCATTGAACTTACCAAAGATGACAGCGGCCTACAAGTTAGCGGCCAGTTCGATATCGATGATAATCCTGAAGCCCTGATCGAGGGGTGTGATTGTTTAATCGAATTTACTACGCCGGAGGCTACAATTGCTCATCTGGGGCTATGCGAAAAATATAAGAAGGCAATGGTTATAGGCACAACGGGCCTTTCCGATGGCGAAAAAGATAAGGTGGCAAAGGCATCCAAAAATATACCGATCGTGTTTTCGCCGAACATGTCTATCGGCGTAAATCTATTGTTCAAGATTGTGGGTGAGGCGGCTAAAGCATTGGGTCCTGAATATCAGGTTAGCATAGTCGAGGCGCACCATGCCCAGAAAAAGGATGCGCCAAGCGGAACTGCCAAAGAGCTTGCCAGCATAGTAAAAGAGAAAAAGGGCCATGCAGAGGTTCCAATAGAATCGATTAGAGAAGACGAGATTGTCGGCGAGCATACAATTACATTCGAAAACGATCTGGATTTGATAGAGATAACTCACAGCGCGAAGACTCGCGATATATTTGCGAAAGGCGCGCTCACAGCAGCAAAATTTGTCACTGCGAAGACGAATGGTTTATTTAGTATGAAGGATGTGCTGGGGATATGATTCGAATAGAGAAGTCTGAAAGGCTGAAGAGACTGCCGCCGTATTTATTCGTTGAGATAGATAAGGCAAAGTCGCGGGCTCGCGATGAAGGTAGACCCATCATAGATCTTGGTGTAGGCGATCCAGATATCCCGACGCCAAATTTTATAATCGACGCTTTGAATAAAGCTGTGCGCGATCCGGCAACACACAGATACGCATTGGATCAGGGATTGCCGGAATTCAGGACGGCCTGCGCGAAATGGTTTAAAAGGCGTTTCAATGTTGATTTGAAAGTCGAAAATGAAATACACCCTTTAATAGGCTCAAAAGAAGGCATAGTGCACATGCCGCTCGCCTTTGTTAATCCTGGCGACATTGTTATTGTGCCCGACCCATGCTATCCGCCATATAAGTCTGGCACAATATTTGCCGGAGGTGAAATTCTTCTCATGCCATTGGTTGAAAGCCATAACTTCTTGCCGGATTTAAAATCGATAAACCATCATCTATTGCATAAAGTGAAGATGTTATACATAAATTATCCGAATAATCCAACCGGTGCGTCATGCGAAAAAAAGTTTTTTAAAGACATAGTCGATTTTGCTATAAAGCATAATATAATAATATGTCATGATGCAGCCTACTCTGAAATTGCTTTTGATGGCTTTAAGCCGCCAAGCATATTTGAGGTAGAAGGCGCTAAGGATGTTGCTATAGAGTTCCACTCGCTTTCTAAAACATTCAACATGAGCGGATGGAGGATAGGATTTGTCTGTGGGAATCATGAGCTCATCGAAGGCTTGGCGAAAGTGAAATCTAACATAGACTCCGGGGTATTCTCTGCAATTCAAAAGGCAGGTATAGCAGCACTGGATAATTATGACAGACACATAAAGTCTGTTACAAAAGTTTATGAGGAGAGACGGGATATTTTGGTAGATGGCCTCAATTCTCTTGGTTGGAACGTTAAAAAACCGAAGGCCACATTCTATGTTTGGGCGAAAGTGCCTCCGAGATACACATCGGCAACATTCGCTAAGGCGCTTTTGGACAAGGCAGATATCGTTGCGACTCCTGGCAATGGTTTTGGCGTACATGGCGAAGGATGCATCAGGATGGCGCTTACAGTGGATAAGCGGCGAATAAAAGAAGCATTGGATAGGATTAAGAATAGGTTAGGGTAAAGGTGGCGAAGCCCGTTTATGGTAACATGTTACATCAGCATCGGTTCAAATCTCGGCGATAGACATGAATTTATAGATCAGGCAATCAAAGAGCTTAAAAGTAATAGAAATATAAAATTTAAAAGGGCCTCTTCGATATACGAGACCGAACCAATTAGCAAAATACCGCAGGGTAAATTTCTAAATTGCGTTCTCGAGATAGAGACCGACCTGGATCCGAAATCGCTTTTAAAAGAATTGAATAGGATTGAAGATAAGCTAGATAGAAAAAGGATTGTCAAGGATGGGCCAAGAACGATAGATCTGGATATTTTATATTATGGGGATAAAGAGATTAAAAACGATACACTTATAATACCTCATCCGAAGATACAGATGAGGGAATTTGTGCTTAAGGGACTGAGAGAGTTGGGGAAAATATAGAGTGAAGATAATCGACAGCATATCGAGGATGTCCGTGCTCATCAAGATACTTAAAAAAGAAGGGAAGTCGATAGGATTTGTTCCAACCATGGGTTATCTTCACGAGGGCCACTTGAGCCTAGTCAGGACAGCGAAGAAGCATACTGATGTGGTGGCGATGAGCATATTTGTAAATCCAATTCAGTTTGATCGACGTGAAGACCTTGAAAAGTATCCCAGGGATTTTAAACATGATGAGGGGCTGGCAAGAGATGCCGGCGTCGATATCATATTCTACCCTTCTGTAAAAGACATGTATCCAGATGGATATTCCACATATGTGAATGTTGAGGGATTAACTGACTACTTATGCGGCTCATCTAGGCCTGGACATTTTAAAGGAGTGACTACTGTAGTTGCAAAACTTTTCGGAATCGTGAAGCCTGATATAGCTTACTTCGGGCAGAAGGATGCACAGCAGGCCATTGTGATAAAACGGATGGCGACGGATCTCAATATGGATATAGAAATCAAGATCTTGCCTATAATCCGCGAGAAAGACGGGCTTGCCATGAGTTCAAGGAACATTAATTTATCCGAGCCCGAAAGAAAAGACGCGGCCGTATTATTTCAAGCGCTTAAGAAGGCGGAAGCACTTGTAAAAGAAGGAGAGCGGGATGCAAAAAAGATAATAAGACAAATGGAGGCCATGATAAAAGGTAAGGAAACTGCCAAGATTGATTATATATCAATAGTTGATACGAAGGATTTAAAGCCAATGTCTACGGTCTTGAGCGAGGCGCTAGTAGCCTTAGCGGTATTTTTTGGCAAGACGAGATTGATAGATAATATAATCGTGAAGGCATAGATGATGCTACCAAAAGAGGATAGTGACATAAAATACAACGAGGCGCTTAAAAAAAAGATAGCGCGCCTTAAGAAGAAACATAACGCTGTAATAATAGCGCACAATTACCAGCGCGACGAGATACAAGAGATCGCTGACGTAAGCGGTGATAGCCTTGCGCTATCTCAGGCCGCTGTTAGGACAGATGCAAAAATAATAGTATTTTGCGGTGTGGACTTCATGGCAGAGTCTGCATCGATACTTAATCCTAACAAAAAGGTGCTGCTGCCGGTTAAGGAAGCAGGTTGTCCTATGGCAGATATGATAACGCCGGAAAAACTTCGAGCAATGAGAAGGTTATATCCAGATGCTGCTGTTGTATGTTATGTGAATTCAAGCGCTGAAGTCAAGGCAGAAAGCGATATAGCGTGTACTTCAAGCAATGCAGTTGCGGTCGTCAAGTCTTTGCCCGAGCAAAAGATAATATTCGTACCAGATAAAAATTTAGGCCGGTATGTTCAGACTAAAGTGCCGGAAAAACAAATAATAGTATGGGAGGGTTTCTGCCCAACCCATATAAGGGTGCAGGGGGAAGACATAACCAAGACTAAGAATTTACACCTCGGGGCAGAAATTTTGGCGCACCCGGAATGTAATCCTGAAGTTTTGGATCTAGCAGACCACATCTGTTCGACAGGCGGCATGTTCAACTATGTCAAAAAGTCCAATTCCAAGGAGTTTATAATAGCAACTGAATGCGGCTTGCTGTACAGATTACAGAAAGAAAATCCGGATAAGAAATTCTATATTCCAACGCCGCGCCTGTTATGTGCGACAATGAAACTTACTACGCTTGGCTGGGTTGCGCACAGCTTGGAAAATCTTGTCTATGAGATAAAAGTTGCCGACGAAATACGAGAAAGGGCCAAGAGGACACTCGACAGGATGCTCGCTGTGACCGGAGAAAAGAAAGAAGTGATATTGGCAAGCTATTAGAGATAAGCCCCACACATTCTGAAGAGGCGCGGGGCTTGAAGAAGAAGGTGCGGGGTGAAGAGAATAAAGCTCGGCATAATAGGTTGTGGAGTAATTGGCAGTGAAATAGCCAAAGCCTGCCAGGCTAGATTAGGAACAAAGACAAGCCTGTTTGCCATTTGTGACGTAGACCATAAGAGAGCTATAACCCTCAACAGGGTTTTAAAGAAAAAAATTTCTCTTTTAAGACTTGATGAGTTAATAAAAAAATCAGATTTTGTAATCGAAGCTGCAAGCGCCAATATATCGGCTAAGGTTGTTGAGAAGTGTATAAAAAAGAAGAAAAGATGCCTTGTGATGAGCGTCGGTGGTCTCTTAGGAAGAGAGGGATTATTGAAAAGGGCCAAAGATAAAGGCGCAGATATATACATACCCAGTGGCGCAATATGCGGAATCGATGGACTGAAGGCTGCGGCTATCGGCAAAATTACGTCTGTCACCTTGACTACCAAAAAGCCGCCGAGAGGATTAGAGGGCGCGCCCTATTTAAAAGATAAAAATATAGATCTATCGAGCATAACCGGCGAGACCGTGATTTTTGAGGGCAGCGCAAAAGATGCAGTCAAAGGTTTTCCTCAGAACGTTAACGTCTCGGCCATCTTAAGCCTAGCAGGCATTGGCTCGGATAAGACGCGCGTTAAGATAATCACTTCCCCTAATTATGTAAAGAATATACATGAGATCGAGATAACCGGTGATTTTGGCAGGATTATGGCTACGACGGAGAACGTGCCATCAAAGGTGAACCCGAAAACTAGCTCTCTTGCCATACTTTCGGCAATCGCAGCGCTTGAAGACGCAATAGATAATGTTCATATAGGCAGTTAACGTATATGAGGCCGTTAAGCAAAATAGGCAACTATATATCTAACAGGATAGGGAGGGCTATTCAGGATTACAAACTGATTGAGGATAAGGACAGGATACTCGTTGCGGTATCCGGAGGTAAAGATAGCCTATCGCTGTTAAAATTGCTCAATGAGCGAAAAAAATGGGCGCCGATAGATTACGAGCTTATTGCCATGCATATAGAGTCAGACTATAGATGCGGCGGATGCGTTCATACAAAAATACTTAAGGCATTTTTCGAAGAGAATAACATAAAATATTATTTTGGGGAGATAAAGGTGCTGGATGAGAACAAAAAGACGACATGTTTCTGGTGCTCCTGGAATAGG
>JAHFGO010000017.1:0-17611 GCA_023247385.1 Candidatus Omnitrophota bacterium
CGGAGGTTGGATTCTATATCCAACCTCCGGGGTTAGCAAAGGTTTTAATGGCTATACAAAAGTCTGATGGGATCGTTTTGCGCCGTCAGGATTTGAGAGAGACCAGCCTCGTTCTCACCTTTTATACCCCGGACTTTGGCAAGATCAAAGGCATCGTTCGCGGCGTCAAGGGGCCGCACGCTCAAGTCTCTGGCGGAGGGAGCTTAGAGATATTTGCCCATGACGCAGTTGTGTTTTATGAAAGGAAGCAAAGCGAACTTTATACAGTATCGCAATGCGATCTCATAGAATTCTTTAATCCGATAAGAAAATCTCTGGATAGGCTTGCTTACGCCACATATATTGCAGAACTATTGGATTCTGTTACAGGCATTGCTGATAGAAATATAGATGTCTTTGAGCTTTTATTGAATAGCCTAAAGCTTTTATGCAGCGAAGCCAGCGCAAGGCGCGTTGCTAGGATATTTGAGATAAAGCTGCTTCATCTTTTGGGGATAATGCCGACGCTGGAACTTTGTGCAAATTGCGCCAAGACGCTGTCTTCTGATTCCAATACAAGGTTCAGCCTGATACATGGTGGCCTCATCTGCAAGGACTGTTTAGAGATAGATAGACAATCTCGACCGATACTGGCAGGAACAGCTAAATTCATAGAACATATCCGCAGTTTGCCATTTGAAAAAGTTGCGCGAGTGAAAGTTTCCGCAACGGTGGGCAGGGACTTAGAAGGGATATTGAGGAAATTTTTGGATTACCACATCGAACGCCGGCTAAAAACAGTAGAGTTTCTAAAAGAGATCGAGAAATAAAATTTTCGCATTACAAGACCTTCCCCTCTCGGCCGTGTGCTTCGCGGGAACGCTCAGCACAACGGCCTTGGGGGGACCCTTCTGAAGATGCGTAAAATTTTTCGGCTTCTTGGAGTGGCGAAACTTTTGTGGTCCGCCTGGAGCGACTGTTAAAAATTTTGATACATTATGGCGATACAGAAAGGCCGGACAAACTGCACAATGTAATCATTATCGGCAGGTTGGACGGCCATCAAAATTTTTCCACAGCAAATTGGCATGCCTAATGCCAATTTGCAGCAAGCGAAAGGCGGCTACAAAAGTAAACGCCTTTTGGAGAAGCCGAAAAAGTTCACTGTGTGGATTTTCGCTTGATTTTCGAACGGCGTTGTGTTAAGATACAAAAAATTTCGGAGTTTTATATCCGCCTTCGCATTCAACACATCATAAACAGAATGCTTCGACGGATGTCACACCTTACGTATGCTGGTGGGGTTCCATATTATGTCAGATGTAATGGAAAAAATTGTATCACTGTGCAAGCGGCGAGGTTTTATATTCCAATCAAGCGAGATATACGGCGGGCTTGGCAGCGTCTGGGACTACGGCCCTCTCGGCGCTGAATTGAAAAGAAACCTCAAACAAGCATGGTGGCGCTCCTATGTTCATGAAAGAGATGACATAGAAGGCTTGGATGCCGCTATCCTTATGCATCCCAATGTATGGATGGCGTCGGGCCATGTTACTAGTTTCGAAGATACGCTGGTCGATTGTAAAGCTTGCAAAAAGCGCTTTAAGGTTGAGCATGTTGTAGGAAAAAAATGCCCCGAATGCGGCGGCGAATTAACTCAAGGCAGACAATTTAACCTTATGCTCAAAACCCACCTAGGCCCAATAGAAGATGAAGGGAGCCTATCATACTTGAGGCCGGAAACAGCTCAGGGCATATTCGTGAATTTTCAAAACGTTGTAAATTCGATGCGCCGCAAAATACCATTCGGCATTGCCCAGATAGGTAAATCCTTCAGAAACGAAGTCACTACCGGCAACCTGACATTCCGCTCTCGAGAATTTGAACAGATGGAGATAGAGTACTTTGTGAAGCCGTGCACAGACGAAGAGTGGTACGAAAAATGGGTTGAAGACAGATTCAATTGGTACATAAAATTCGCAATGACAAGAGAGAATTTGAGAAAGAGGCAACACAAAGAAGAGGAGCTTGCACATTACGCTAAAGCCTGTACAGATATAGAATATAAATTTCCGTTTGGATGGTCGGAATTGGAAGGCATTGCAAATAGAACAGATTTCGACCTGAAGCAGCATATGCGTTTAAGCGGGAAAGATCTGCAATATTTCGATGAAGAGTCCAAGGACAAGTACATTCCCTATGTGATAGAACCATCAGGCGGCATAGACAGATCAGCCCTGGCATTTATAGTGGATTCTTATAACGAGGAAGAGGTCAAAGGCGAAAAGCGTGTAAGCCTGAGGCTCCACAAGAATTTGGCTCCGATAAAAACGGCGGTCTTGCCTCTTTTGAGGAATAGGCCTGAGATAGTGAAGATGGCGAAAGACATTGCCGCCGATTTGAAGTCAAAATTCAAAGTGATGTATGACGATACCGCTTCTATCGGCAGGTTGTATCGAAGGCAAGACGAGATAGGGACGCCATATTGCATTACCGTAGATGTTAACAGCCTGTCCGACAAAAAGGTCACGGTCCGGGACAGGAACTCAATGAAGCAGGATAGGATTGGGGCGACAAAAATCATGGAGTATTTAGATGAAAAATTTAAATAAGTATGTTTATTCATTCGGAGGCGGCAAGGCCGACGGAAACGAATCAATGAAGGTTCTCCTTGGAGGCAAGGGGGCTAACTTAGCGGAGATGGCAGGCCATCCTGAATTGCATCTTCCAGTTCCTCCCGGGTTCACGATAACCACAGAGATATGCACTCATTATTATAAAAATAATAAAAAATACCCAACCGGATTGAAAGAACAGGTCAGCAGGGCTATGAGGCAGGTTGAGAAGCTGATGGAAAAATCATTCGGAGATCCGGCAAATCCGCTTCTGGTATCGGTGCGCTCAGGCGCAAGAAAATCCATGCCTGGCATGATGGAGACAGTCCTCAATGTTGGACTAACCGAGAAGACCATACCTGGGCTTGTCAAATTAACGGCTAACGAAAGATTCGCCTATGATGCCTACAGAAGACTCATCATGATGTATTCTGATGTCGTCATGGAGAAGGCCCAAGGTATCGAGCCGGAAGATGGGATGGGTATACGAAAACAGCTTGAAGAGATAATGGATGGCGTTAAGAAAGAGAAGGGTTTCAAAAGCGATACAGATTTGGGTGTAGATGATTTTAAGCGATTGTGCAGTCTTTTCAAAGATAGGGTGAAGAAGGTCCTTAAGAAATCCTTTCCAGACGACCCTGACGAACAGCTGTGGGGCGGCATAGGCGCGGTATTTGCGTCTTGGAATGGCAAACGCGCAATCGCTTACAGAAAGATAGAAGGAATACCGGATGAGTGGGGCACGGCTGTCAATGTCCAGGCAATGGTCTTTGGCAATATGGGCGAGACTTCCGCAACGGGCGTAGCATTCACGCGCGATCCCGGAAACGGTGAAAATAAATTTTATGGAGAATACCTTGTCAACGCACAGGGCGAGGATGTTGTGGCAGGCATAAGAACTCCTGGGCCGATAAACAAAGAAAGTAAAAGCGAGCATAACAAAGAGCTTAAAACACTGGAAGAGATCATGCCAAAAGTATATAAGGAGCTATTTGGTTATCAAAAGAGATTAGAGGAGCACTATAAAGACATGCAGGATATCGAGTTCACTATCGAGAAAGGCAGGCTCTTCATGCTTCAGTGCCGCATCGGCAAGCGGAATGGCCCTGCTGCTGTCAGGATAGCGGTTGACATGGTCAAAGAGAAATTGATAACGAAAGAGATGGCTGTGATGCGTATTACGCCAGCACAGTTAGACGAGCTCCTGCATCCAATGATAGACCCGGAGGCCGAAAGAGACTTAAAACCGATTGCGACGGGCCTGCCAGCAGGGCCTGGCGGCGGAGTCGGCATGGCTGTATTCACGGCAGATGGGGCCGAGGCCCTTGCGAAAGAAGGTAAAAAAGTAATATTAGTCCGCGAAGAGACCTCGCCGGAAGACGTGCATGGTATGCATTCAAGCCAGGCTATACTGACTTCTAAGGGAGGTATGACGTCACACGCTGCTTTGGTTGCGAGAGGCTGGGGTAAGTGCTGTATCGTAGGCTGTAGCGCGATTCACATAGACGATGAGAAGAAGCTGTTCACGGCAGAGGGCAAGGTCGTGAAGGAAGGCGATTGGATCACCCTTAACGGCACCAAAGGGAATATCTATTTAGGAAAACTTCCTCTTGTAGAGCCCGACATAGAACGCGACGTCTACTTCAGAAATTTTATGAAGCTATGCGATGCAGTGCGAAGGCTGCGCATTAGAACCAATGCAGACAGACCTGAGGACGCAATTATTGCCCGAAAATTCGGAGCCGAGGGCATCGGCCTATGCAGAACAGAGCACATGTTCTTTGACCCTGCTAGAATAAAATCTATGCGCAAGATGATAGTTGCTGACACCTTGGAGGATCGCGAAAAGGCGCTTGCGGAATTACTGCCATATCAAAAAGAGGACTTCATGGGGATATTGAAAGCTATGGAGCAGCTCCCCGTAATCATCCGTCTACTGGACCCTCCTCTCCACGAATTTTTACCGCAGGAAGAATCTAAGAAGAGAGAACTGGCCCAGGAGCTTGGCATTTCCTTGGAAAAATTAGATGGCCGTATCCAGAAATTGCACGAACTTAACCCGATGCTTGGATTGAGAGGATGCCGGCTTGGCATTACATATCCGGAGATAACGAAGATGCAGGTTCAGGCGATATTTGAGGCGGCTGCAGACCTTACACTGAAAGGCGTTAAAGTATTTCCGGAGGTTATGGTTCCGCTGGTTGGTTCGCAAGCTGAGATAAAAGATCAGCACGACATCATAAAGGCCAAGGCAGAGGAAGTCCAGAAGAAATATAAGGTTAAACTGCACTATATGATCGGAACTATGATCGAAATACCGCGGGCTGCGCTTGTCGCAGATAAGGTTGCAGAAGTTGCAGAGTTTTTCTCTTACGGAACAAATGACTTGACACAAATGACGTTTGGTTTTAGCCGTGATGATATCGGGGGCTTCCTGCCGAAATATTTAGAAAAAAAAATATTGCCTAAAGACCCCTTTCAGACTATAGACCAAGATGGAGTGGGGCAGTTGATAGCTTTTGGCATAGAGCGTGGCAGAAGAGTGAGGCCAGATTTGGAAATCGGCATCTGCGGCGAGCATGGCGGAGATCCTGACAGCATAAAATTCTGTCATGGGGTTGGGATGAACTATGTGAGCTGTTCACCATACAGGGTTCCGATAGCGCGCCTCGCAGCAGCTCAGGCAGTGGTCGAAAGTAAAAAGAAATAATATGGATGCGATTCGTTTATATCTGAAAGACATAAAAAAACTTCCTCTCTTAACCCCCGAACAGGAAATAGAACTTGCCGAGCGCATTAAAAAAGGCGATAGACATGCCAGGGCCAAGATGATTCAGTCGAATTTAAGGCTCGTCATAAACATTGCTAAAAAATATTCGCACCTCGGCGTATCAATACTTGACCTGATAGAGGAAGGGAATTTGGGCCTCATGAAGGCCGTAGAAAAATTCAATCCCAAAAAAGGATATAGATTTTCCACATATGCAGCGTGGTGGATAAGACAGTATATCTCAAGGGCGATTGCCAATCAGGGAAAGACCGTCAGGATGCCGGTCTACATAATAGAGCTTCTGATGCGATTCAAGAAAGTGACAGAACACCTCACGAACAGTCTTAAAAGAAAACCAAAATTGAATGAAATAGCGAAGAGGATGAGGCTTCCCATGAAGCGGGTCAAGCAGCTAAGCAAGATGGTCTCCGGTATTTCTAGCTTGAACGCTCCTGTGGGCGAAGAAGGTTCGACAGAGTTTTTGGATCTCATAGAAGATGAGAATATGGTTACAGCCATCGATGAACTATCAAACTTCTTAACGCAAGAGCGAATAAAAGACCTTCTGGAAAAAATGTCTAAAAGGGAGCAGAGGATATTAAACCTGCGGTTCGGGCTGAAAGACGGCGTGGGGCATACCTTGAGGGATACGGCAAAACACTTTGGAATAACGAGGGAACGGGTCAGGCAGATAGAATCTGCTGCCATGAGGAAGATGCGGGAATATATGTTACAACAGGAAAAAGAGTCGCTTCTAAAAGTGAGGTGAAAAATATGCAAGATCTAAAATCGTACATAAGAGACATACAGGGCTTCCCGAAGAAAGGCATAATATTTAAAGATATAACAACCCTCTTGAAAGACAAAGAAAAGTTTAGGCAGGCAGTAGATCAGTTGGCATCAAAATTCGAAGGCAAGAATATAGACGTTGTATTAAGCGTAGAGGCGAGAGGTTTCATATTCGGCGCTGCCATGGCATACAAGCTTGGGGCGGGAATCGTGCCTGTCAGAAAGAAAGGAAAGCTCCCTTATAAAACGCTTTCCATCACTTATGATTTGGAATATGGGAAGGACACACTGGAGATTCATGAGGATGCCTTTGAAAAAGGAGCGCACGTTTTAATTGTAGATGACCTTTTGGCTACAGGCGGCACGAGCCGCGCAGTGATAGACCTGGTGGAGAAGATGGATGGAAAGATTGTTGGGTTGGCATTTTTAATTGAGCTCACTGCGTTAAAAGGCCGGGAAAAACTTAAAGGTTACTCGATAACATCTCTTATCCAAGATGAGTATTGTTAGTGAAAGTGGCGCCCCTGGCCCGAGTCGAACGGGCGACACCAGGTTTAGGAAACCTGTGCTCTATCCATCTGAGCTACAGGGGCTATTGAAATGAGGAATAATTATAACAATTTTTTTAATTACTGTAAAGCGAGAACTTGAATATGGTAGACCTACACACACATACGCTTCTCTCGGATGGGGAGCTTTTGCCGAGTGAGCTTGTAAGGCGCGCGGAAGCTAAGGGCTATGAGATGATAGCAATGACAGACCATGTAGACTCATCCAATATCGATTTCATCCTGCCTAGAATTATTAAGGTGTGTAAAATACTAAATAAATATTGGAAGATCCGCTCCGTGCCGGGCGCTGAGATTACGCATGCGCCTCTTGAAGAGATAGGGCCTCTTGTGAAATTTGCAAGAAAGGCAGGCGCTAAGATTGTTATAGTTCATGGCGAAACCGTGTCAGAGCCAGTCATACCTGGCACAAATCAAATCGCAATAGAGTCAGGTTGTGACATACTCGCCCACCCAGGCCTCATCACCAAAAAGGATATGAAACTTGCTAGACTAAAAGGCGTCTATTTAGAGCTTACTACGAGAAAGAACCACTCCAGCACGAACAGGCGCCTCTTTAAGATGGCTAAGGCCGTTGGCGCAAAACTTATCCTGAATAACGATGCGCATAATGGAGATGATTTTGTTACCTTGCCGCAGGCCAAACGGATTTTGAAGGGCATAGGGGCGAACGAAGCTGAAATAAGGCGGATCTTCAGCAATTCTGCATGGTTAGGAGCAAAAGCCTAAAGCCCCCTTGACAAAATAATATTTTATGATATACTTTATGTTAAATATAAAAAGTTAGTTAGCCTATAACACCATAGATAACTTAAATCTTGGCAAAAAAAGGAGGTGATGAATTAAAAGAGCCATAAGCTATCAACACGTGGTGAGATAGATAAAGAAGTGATAGATACATCGAAAGGGCCTCGAGAGAGCAAAGATGGTGCTAAAGATTAAGAGGCCCAAATTTAAAATATAAGGTTACAATTTTTAAGATAACATTTTAAAGGAGGTATTATGAAGTTTTTCAAAATACTTTGTGTTTTGGCCATAGCACTTTGCCTCACCGCAAGTGTTTATGCTGAGACTCAGAGCGTGAAAGTGAGCGGAGACCTCACGATGCGCGGCATCTGGAGAGGCTCTTATACTTATCAGGGCGCTCCAACAGAGCCGCTTGCGAGAACCGGATTAGACAGCGCAGACAAGAGTTGGGCTATGACCGCTGCAGAGATAGAGGTCGATGCGGACCTGACCGATAACGTTCAAACGGTTATCAGGTTAGTGAACCAGAGAGACTGGAACGTGTGGGACAAAAACATAGATGGTACAGGAAGCGGCGTAGGAAATGGTTCCACCACTCTTATACCAAATGGGTTAGGTGGTTTTACACCAAATGCTGATGAGTTTGATGTGGAGGTCGATCTGGCATATGTGGTGTTAAAGGATTTTATCTATTCACCTCTCACATTGACCATTGGCCGTCAGGATCTATGGTTCGGTAAAGGTCTTATAGTTGGTGCAAACCAACAAAACCCGGGCGCAGGTGTGGCCACCAGGGCAGGCAGTTTAGCTGCGATTGGTAACCTTTCAGCTCCTGAATACACTAGTATAAATTCATTTGATTCTGTGAAGGCAGTGTTAGACTATGATCCTTGGACGATCACTGGCATATTTGCAAAGATCTTCGAAGGCGCAATACAGGAGAAAGACGATATTGACCTGTGGGGCCTCAACGTTGGTTATAAGTTCGATGCATACAAGGCAGAGGCAGAAGCTTATTGGTTTTACAAAAATGATCACCTTGTAGAACCGTTCAGGGCGATCAAAGACAATTCTAACGATGTCCATACCGTTGGTTTAAGAGGAAGCCTTGATCCATTAGACGTCCTCACGCTCGCTGCTGAAGGCGCATACCAGGGCGGCCAGTACGTTGGTAGCAGATTACAGCTCAACAACAGGAGTCGTTCTGCTTGGGCAATTGATGCAAGCGCGGAATGGAGATATTGGACTGACAAGCTCTCCTGGAAGCCAAAACTTGGTGCAGAGTATGTATATTACTCTGGCAACAAGGCGGAAGACAACCCGGATGCAGCAGCCGGTGATTACACCGGTTGGGATCCGATGTACAGAGGTAAATTTGATTCTGCGATTCGCGAATTCGTAGGCAGGTGGTATGCAAGCTCTAGGTATCCTGCGAGAGCCAATTACACGATATCGACCGCAGATGCCTCATTCACGAACCAGCATCAGGTTATCTTTCTTGGTAGTATTCAGCCCATAGAGAGCCTGACTCTCAAGGCAAATTATAACCTTTTCTGGAACCAGGAAAAATACCTTGAAACCAACAATAAGACTAAAGGTTTCATCGGTCAGGAAGTAGACCTGCAGGCCAATTGGGATTATACCGAAGACGTGAGCTTCGGCGTTCTGGCTGGTTGGTTCTTCCCGGGCGAAGTCTATTTTGACAATAGAAATGACATCGCCACAGATCTCGTTGGGACTGTGAAGGTAAGCTTCTAAGTAGTAGAGTTGCTTAATAAAATCCTTTGACTACGCTTGAGGATTTTATCCCGAGCGAAGTCGAGGGATAAAAAACCCGTTCTTTTTGACAAGGACGGGTTTTTTATTGACTTTTTTTTAATATAGAAATAAAATAGTTACATATTATGGGGGTGAATATGCCGGAAGAAATCAAAAAAGAAGAGAAGGAAGTCCTTGAGGGCAAGGCCTATGCTATACTGGCTTATTTGTGGATACTGTGTCTTGTGCCGCTCATTTTAAAAAAGGATAACAAATTTGCATTATTTCATGCTAAACAGGGCTTGGTGTTATTCATAGGTGAACTTGTGGTAGGTTTTGTCGGAATGATCCCAATCCTTGGCTGGCTGATATTTGTAGTTGGCGCTCCTCTATTTGGCGTTCTGTCTCTAATCGGAATAGTGCAGGCCCTGATTGGGAATTTCTGGAAGATGCCAGTCGTTGGAGATATAGCTGAAAAGATTATTTTCTAACATGGATCCCGTTTATTTGAAGAAAAGCAAGACTGGCTGGCTCTTATTTTCGTTGTTGTTTTTACTTTTCGCAGTCATTATTTTAGTGAGCCGATATGAGAGTTTAATTCAGAAGAAAATGCTGAGGCCGCCGCTAGCGGAATACAGGATGCAGCTTGTTAAATGGTTTGGTTTTTCTGAAGAGGACTCGTTGAAAGAATGGGAAGAGAAGATATTCAAAAACAAGGTCATCTATCGTATAGAAAAAGATAAGCCCTTATCCTACGTAAGGGCAACTAGCAAAGCTGCCGCATCAGCGCTGTACTACAAGATAAAGCTTGATGCCAAGAAGAAACATCCACTGGTTAGTTGGAAGTGGAGAGTTGACAATTTTCCGACAAAAAAACTGAAAGAAAGCCTAGAGGCCAAGAATGAGGATGATTTCGCAGCCAGGGTGTATGTTATATTCCCAGCGGCATTTTTTACTAACTCAAAGGTCCTGGAATACGTATGGGCTGAAACGCTGCCAGTGGGTCTTGCAGGCACGAGTCCATATTCAAGAAACATAAAATTGATAGTCGCAAAAAGCGGCTTGGGTAAGGATAAAGAATGGCTTGAGGAGGATAGAGACATCGTGCAGGATTATATAAATGTGTTCGGCAAGTCCCCGGAATATGATATTGGCGCAGTGGCGTTTATGACGAACGCAGAGCATACCGGCACCAGTGCCGATGCTACATATGACGAGATCAAGTTGGGTTACAAATAGTACATCGGCAAGACAGAAAAGGGACTGGAATGAGAGCTAGATTTTTCAGAACGAGGTATCTTACCGGCAGCCGCATACAATTGCGGTATCTAGCGCTCCTCATGATTTCCATGTTGGTTCCGCTGCTATTTGTTGGAGGGTGTTTATATTATCTCATATTCACAATAATGGCAGAACAGCTCGGCATACCCGAATACATTGCTTATAACTTATTACCCGTGGTAAGGAAGATAAATATAATGCTTTTAATAGGCGTGCCGCCGCTATTCTTGCTTCTGATAGCATGGGGGATGATAGTCTCACATCGGTTTGCAGGTCCCCTTGAACGATTGGAAAAAGAATTAAAAAGGATTTTAGAGCATGGTGATTATAAGAGCAGGGTGAAGCTCAGGAAGAATGATGATATCAGGACGATTGCAGACGAGATAAATAAATTGATTGATAAAGTCGAGGGCAAGGGATAGGTGGCTATAAGCGAGCTTGCGATAGTAGGCAAGAATGCTGAAATTGCCGAAGGCGTAGAGATCGGACCGTTTGCTATAATAGAGGATGGCGTTGAAATAGCTTCCAAGGTCAAGATCTGGCCGCACGCGTATATTTGCAGCGGAACATCGATAGGCGAAGAAACTCAGGTGCATATGGGTGCTGTGGTGGGCCACATTCCGCAAGACTTGACATTCAAGGGTGAGAAATCCTATCTCAAGATAGGCAAACGAAATATCATACGGGAGTATGCTACCATTCATAGAAGCGCTAAAGAGGAGGCTTCGACGGTAATAGGAGACGATTGTTATATTATGGCCCTTTCGCACATAGGCCATGACTGTCAAATAGGCAATAATGTCATATTGGCAAACTGCGCCCTTTTGGCAGGACACGTAGTAATCGAAGATTATGTATTTGTTTCTGGCAACGTCGTCGTCCACCAGTTCTGCCGTATAGGTGAGCTATCCCTGATCGGCGGCTTTACAGGAGTCAATAAGGACGTACCGCCTTATATGCTGGTGAGAGGGCCTTCTGTTGTGAGAGGGATAAATCTTATAGGCTTGAGAAGGGCAAAACTTTCCAGGGAGATTATCGATGGTATAAGACAAGCCTATAAGTTTCTTTATATGTCTGATATTAACACAGCGCAGGCGATAGAGGAGATTAAGAAACTGAAGCCTTCCAAAGAATTGAACCATTTAGTGGAATTCATACAGGGCTCCAAGAGGGGCATCTGTAAATATAAATATAGTGATACTGATTATTTTGAATAGTTCCCTCGAACGCTTCCTTTTGTCGCGTTCTCGGGATGAAATTTACACGTAAATTTCAAAAGGAGGGGATATGGGGCAAGGGTTAAGGATTAAGGGGCAAGGGTTATGGCTTGTTGCGGTTTTAATTATATCTTTAGTTTCGCTGTCATATGCTACAGACGCGGATTCAAAAACACAGTCTATAGTTAAAAAGAATATAGATTTATTAAAGGATAAGAAATACGAACATGAAGCAATAGTTACATTAATTTCTTTGAAAGAAAATTCAGTTCCATCTCTGATAGAGGTGGCGCAGAATGTTAGCGAGAGACCTAACCAGAGATTAACGGTTATTGATATCATGGGTGATATAAGAAACCACTTGGCGACGGATTGTTTGTTAGGGACTTTAAAGGACCCTAATGTAAAGGTAAGGCGCGCATCCGCAAAAGCGCTTGGCAGAATCGGCGATAAGAAGGCCGTAGAGGGATTAAAAGGCGCATTAACAGATTTTGATACAGAGGTTAGATTTCTTGCCACCCGTTCATTGCAGCAGATAAGCGATTCTTCACTCGGCGATACCTTCATAATGTTATTGAACGACCCTGATGTGAGAATAAGGATTTTGGCCGCCTCAGGTCTGGGCGATATAAAGGAAGCGAAGGCCGTCGAGAAGCTTTCGAGCATGATAGGGGATTATAATGACGAAGTCCGTTTAAATATAGCAATCGCGTTAGGTAAAATCGAGGCAAAATCTGGAATCTCTGCCTTAAATACATTGTCAGAAGACAGGAATATAAGTGTTCGTAAAGAAGCCCTCAAAGCGATTGGTAAAATCGGCGATCAGAGCTCGATACCATATTTAATAAAGATAGCAGAGATGGACAATAAGGACCTAAGGCATGCCGCAACAGTAGCGCTTGGAGATATCGGCACTAATGAGGTCGTTCCGACATTGAAGAAGTTGTTGCGAGATGAGGCTATTGATGTAAGACTGGCCGCAATAAAATCGCTTGCCAAGATAGGTAAGAGCGAATTCGCGAAGGATTTTGAGCCGCTCTTAATAGACGAAAGCACCAAAGTGCGGAAAGAGGCGCAGGCCGCATTAGAAGAATTAAAGAGAAAAAAATAGGTGAACGAGGGACAGAAAAGAGCTAAGGCCTATTGGCGATATAAACACACATTAAGCCTTTTAGGGCTGGTTGCATCAGTATCTTACCTTATCATAATTCAATTTACAGTAGTCTCGTCTCATCTTAAGATCATCGCTACTAGCATAAGCAGCAATTTCTATATCGCATTTTCAATATACCTTCTGACCGTAAGCCTGATCTATCATATTGTCATATTGCCTTTAAATCTTTACGAAAGTTTTATCTTGGAACACAAATTCTCCTTGTCCAACCAGAATCTCCTAAACTGGGTAAAAGACGATCTAAAAAAATTAGCCATTTCGGTTATATTTTTTATAATTTTGGTGGAAACGTTATATGCGATAGGAAAAAATTTCAAAGGCAGCTGGTGGTTTGTATCTTCGATTGTTTGGATTATATTTTCTATAATATTTACCAAGCTGTTCCCGATTTTTATCATTCCAATTTTCTATAAATATAATATTTTATCAAATAGCCAGGTGCGCAATAGGACCTTGCACCTAGCTAAGGCCTTTAACATAAAAGTGATGGATGTCTTCGAAATAGATTTCAGTAAAAATACGAAAAAGGCTAACGCTGCGCTTGTAGGTTGGGGAGATACCATGAGAGTTATATTGGCGGATAACCTTATAAGAGAATTCACCACCGAAGAGATCGAGGTTGTGGTCGCTCATGAAATGGCACATTATAAATTGCATCATATATGGAAACTTGTATCGATAGGTGCCATCTTCACGGTCATATTCTTTTTCATACTTAGTCGAATAGCGCAAGATATTGCTGTCCGCATGGCTGCAAGCGATCCGTTTGATATGTCAATATTTCCAGCCTGCTATTTATTATTCATCCTTTACGGAATCATTACAATCCCTGCACAAAATGGAATCTTGCGCAAATTAGAAAAGGATGCGGACATCCTTGCCTTGAAGATTACAAATTTAAAATACGCCTTCATATCTCTGATGGAGAAACTGGCAAAGAAAAATATGTCAGATGAAAACCCGAATGCCCTGATCGAATTTTTGCTGTACGATCACCCGCCCATAGCTAAGAGGATAGCTCTTGCGAAAAAGAATCAATCGTAATGTCCTGCTGAGCATATATAAGAAATTATATAAATTTTATAGCTCCCAGAAATGGTGGCCGGCCGATACACGTTTTGAGGTAATAGTCGGCGCCATACTTACGCAGAATACTTCTTGGAAGAATGTAGAGAAGGCGATAAAAAATTTAAAAAAAGCAAATGTCTTGTCATCTCCTTATAGAATTGGCAGGTTAAAGAAAGGGGAATTATCCCGCCTCATAAAACCCGCAGGCTATTATAATGTTAAGGCAGAGAGGTTAAAAAATTTTTTAACCTTCTTAACAGCTGAATACAGCGGTAGTCTAAACAAACTTTCCCATCAGAAAACCGAAAAATTAAGGCAAGAATTGCTGGGCGTAAACGGCATCGGGCCGGAGACCTGTGATTCGATATTGCTTTACGCTTTTAAAAGGCCGGTCTTTGTGGTGGATGCTTATACCAAAAGGATATTTGAAAGACATAAAATCTGCAACAAGGATCTGGATTATCACCAGATACAGAAGATTTTCATGGACAACCTACCGCGAAATTACAAGTTATATAATGAATACCATGCATTAATTGTTCGTCTGGGAAAAGAAGTATGCCGGAAATTGCCAAATTGCAAAATATGTCCTTTAGGCAAGAGAAAAGTGCTTGCAAATAGAATTTTATAATAATATAATATACCAAAAATAAGGGGGTGGCATATGGTTAAGAAGAAAGCGAAGCCAAAACGTAAAAGCTCCAAGATAAAAGTAAAACGGCCGATAAGGGGGGTCAAGGTAAAAAAAGTAAAAGCTCGTAAAGTGGCCGCAAAGAGAAAAAGGAGCGTATTAACAAAAGCACAGGAACTGGCTATGGAAAAGATCGGTGAGGTTACGCATTATTTTCCACATGTCAAAGCGGCTGCAGTTTTGATTTTGAAAGACAGTCTCAGAATAGGAGACGAGATCTATATTAAAGGCCACACCACAGATTTCAAGGAGAAAGTAGCTTCTATGCAATTAGACCGTGTTCCGATACAAGAGGGCAAGAAAGGCCGTGAGATAGGATTATTGGTCAAGTCCAGAGTGAGAATAGGGGATAGCGTATACAAGGTATAGAATATGAACAGGGCATATAGAAGAGTTTTGCTGGGATTGGGACTCGATTCCAAAGACGGCCATGTCAGGATTACAAAAGGAAAAAATTTTCGCTTGTTCGGCGGTTCGCACGAAACTCACGAGATGATGCAGGAGAAGGCCATAAAATTCAATGAACAACTTGACAGGCTCCATAAAACCTTAGACCAGATCAATGAGAAGGAATTTCGCAATATAGCAAAGACGATAGGACTAAAGATAGAAACGAAGGAATAGAATATCCCTCGCCCCGAGCGAGTGTTGATTGTTTAATATCGCGAGGGGCTCGGGATGAAACTTCGCGAAGCGAAATTCGCGAAGCGAAGTTCCAGGAGGCATGTGCTATGATGCAGGGAATGGATGTGCATGAAGGCATGCTTCTTTTGATCGATAATAAAGTTTATAAAGTAATAACAGCCGCCTTAAGAGGTTCCGCCCAAGCCCACAAGATAATGCACCTCGGCCTCAAGAGCATACCTGAAGGCCATTTCATAGAAAAGACATATAATCCAGGCGAGAAGGTTGAGCAGATACTCCCGGATAGGGTTGCAATGCAGTATCTTTACAAGGATGCCAAAGATTATTATTTTATGAATTTATCTACCTATGAGCAGTTTGCTGTGCCCTCTCAGGTAGTGGGAAACGCTGGCCTATATTTAAAGGAGAATTCAGAGATACAGGTTGAGTTCTATAGGGGGCTTCCGATAAATATAGTATTCCCAAAAACGGTTGAACTTAAAGTAACTTCATGCCCTCCGGGTATACACGAAGGAACTGATACAACATTCAAGGAAGCCACTTTAGAGAATGGAATGAAGATTCTGGCGCCGCAGTTTATAAAAGAAAATGATATAATTAAAATTGACGTTGAAACAGGTAAATATATTGACAGGGTGAAGAAATAAAATATATGGTGAAATGGATAAAAGGCAAGAGGTTGGCGCCGGAGATATTCAACCTGCCAGTGGAAAAGATAAAAAGCGGCTGGTATTCGGATAAATATTTCGCCAGGACAAGAGAAGTGCTGCTGAAAAATCAGCATCATCCAAATGTCCTCATGCAGATCTTTACGAGAGAAGATTCGATCGTGTGCGGCCTTGATGAGGCCATAGCGATTTTAAGGCTTTGTGCGTATAGGCCAAACGAGTTAAAGATAAAAGCCCTCTACGACGGTGATGTGATAAAACCGATGGAAATGGTGATGACGATAGAGGGTGATTATTCAACATTTGCGCATCTTGAAACCGTCTATCTCGGAGTCATGGCCAGAAGGAGCGCTGTTGCAACCAGGGTGAAGAAGATAGTAGATGCCGCTAACCCTAAAAAGGTCTTATTCTTTTCTGCGAGATTCGACCACTATAGTCTCCAGACAGGGGATGGTTATGCAGCTTTCATAAGCGGCGCTCTTGGAGTATCGACGGACGCTAACGCCGCCTGGCGGGGTGCGCGCGGGGAAGGCACGATACCACACGGCCTTATAGCGGCATATGATGGAGACACTGTTAGAGCCTGCCTTGCATTCGACAAATATATGCCGAAGAATATAAAAAGAATAGCCTTGGTAGATTTCGAAAATGACTGTGTTAAAACATCCCTGGATGTCGCCCGGGCGCTTGGTAAAAAGCTGTGGGCTGTGAGATTAGACACGGCATTGGACTTACATGATAGGTCAGTCAAATCTAAATCTAAGGCATCCTTGGGCGTATCCCCAGAACTTGTATGGAATGTCCGTCGGGCGCTTGATTCAAACGGATTCAGATTCGTGAAGATAGTGGTGAGCTGTGGATTTGACGAGGATAGGATAAAATTATTCAATCGCCTTAAAGTTCCGTATGATATTGTCGGCGTCGGCTCTGATTTTTTTAGATTAAAAAGGGACTTCACGGCAGACATAGTTATGGTTAACGGAAGGCCTTGTGCAAAAGTGGGCAGGCAATACAATCCAAATCCAAGATTAAGGTTGGTTAAATTCAAATGATAAAAGTAATCGGGATAGGGGGGAGTCCGCGAAAAGGCGGCAACAGCGACATACTTTTAGATGAAACGCTTAAAGGTGCACGAAAGCACGGCGCCTCTTGCGAAAAGATAATATTGAATGACCTCGATTTTAGGCCCTGCCAGGAATGCGGCGGATGCGATGAGACTGGCGTATGTGTAGTGAAAGATGACATGCAATCCGTTTATAAAAAGATAGAAGAGGCGGATAGAATAATAATAGCAACTCCTATATTTTTCGGGAGTCTAAGTGCACAGATTAAAATGATGATCGATCGATTTCAGTCCTATTGGATACGAAGATATATTTTAAAAATTGCGGTTTCGGCGAAAAAAAGAAGAAAGGGAATTTTCCTATGCGTCTCCGGATCGGATAAAAAAGAATTTTTCGAAAATGCAAAAAAAATAATCAGAATATTTTTTATAACACTTAATATAGAATATTTTGGGGACGTATTTTGTGGCGGAATAGATGAAAAAGCTGCAATAAAGAAAAATAAAAAGACGTTGGCCAAAGCTTTTAAATTAGGAGAGGCATTGGTAAAAAATTGATGAAAGATCGATATGAGAA
>JAHFGO010000017.1:17621-21831 GCA_023247385.1 Candidatus Omnitrophota bacterium
AATAGCCATAAGGGCCGCTTTGAAGAGCGGCCTTTTTATAAAAAGCTCGCTCGGGAAAGCGGGAAAGATATCCTATAAGGCCAAAGACAATATAGTCACCGATGTGGATAAAAAGGCCGAAGAGATTGTAATAAGGCATATACGCGCCGCATTTCCCGATCACTCCATACTCTCAGAAGAGCGGCGCCCGATATCAAGGGTTTCGCCCTATAAATGGATAATCGACCCGATCGACGGAACAACGAACTTTGCGCATGCTTTCCCGTTTTTTTGTGTTTCTATCGCGCTGGAAGAATATGATAAAATAATTTTAGGAGCCGTATACGATCCCATACATGATGAATTCTTTTACGCTGAAGCTGGTAAGGGCGCACGCCTTAATAACAAAAAGATATTTGTCTCAAAAACGCGCAGGCTTTTCGAAAGCGTTCTCGCCACAGGTTTTTCTTACGGGAAGAAGAGAAAGGACAGGAATGTCAGAAATTTCAGGAATTTTTTGAGCCGCACACTGGCAATCAGGCGCGCAGGCTCAGCAGCTTTAGACTTGTGTTATGTGGCATGCGGCAGATTTGATGGCTTTTGGGAGATGTACCTTAACCCATGGGACAGTGCTGCGGCTGTTTTGATTGTTAAAGAAGCCAAAGGGCTCGTAACAAAGTTTGATGGTTCTTCATATTCCCATTACGACAAGGAAGTTCTTGCCACCAATGGTTTAATCCATAAGCAGATGGTAAGTGTCCTATCACAGAAAAATCACAAAAGTTAAGGCATAAAATAGTTAGAAATTTGCACTTGACATACATCAAATAATAGTGTATTATTTATTTGTTGAAAGAATAAAATATGGTAATGTTATGCGATACAAAACTATAATAGAGCTAGTATCTGACGCGAACGATAAAAACGAAGCTATGGAAATTGTCGGCGAATACCTATCAGGCAACATAGTCTCCGGCGTAGCGATGAAATGCCATACTAAAGCGGCATATAAAAGCACTAGAACGATTATTGCCGTAGTTGTGGCAACGCTCATAGTAAGCATCTGTGCTCTCACAGCAATTTATTTAAAGCCAACGCAAAATATCGGCCTAAATGCACCTGGCATAGGTGCGATTCAGCCGCCACTCAAAACTTCCACTGTAGATAAGAATAATAGTAAGTTCAAAAAAGTGTGGCAGACAAAACAGACCCAAGAAGCGTTGAATTACATCAAACGATAAGACCCTTCCGCAAAACCAATCATTTAATTCTCCAATTTGCCTTGCAAAATTTTAAATTTATTGTATAATTAGACATGGAAGAGGTTCCTCGCGTCCATGCGTAAAGAAAGGACGCTCGGGACGATTTTTCGCTTCGCGGGACTTCTCTAAGTGTAGAGTGGGGTTTATGCGAAGTTTCTATCGAAAAATTGGAGGAATTATGAAAATTGTATACTGCCTAATAATATTCGGTTTAATCTTGTCGCTTAGTATGCCGGCCTATTCTGGAGAAGTCTCTGATGAAGATAGGGATAGGGATAGTGGAAACCAGGCGCTAACTGGTGCTCTCATGGGAGGCCTTCTGGGTGCTGGTCTTGGGGCTGCAGTCGGAAGTGCATCCGGTCATGCTGGCCAAGGTGCAGCAATCGGCGCAGGGGTTGGCGCAGTTGGTGGGACAGTGTTAGGCGCAAGCCAACAATCTGAAAAGCGCCAAACAGAGAATACATACAAAGAGCCAAAATCCCTTAAGCCCTCAAAGATTAAAAAAAAGATAGTCCGCGAATATGACGAACATGGTAACGTCATATCTGAGAGAGAAGTTAAAAATTAATTAAAAGTATGGGACGGTTCTAATTTTCGTATTGGTATTGTACTAAATAATTATAAATAATTAGAACCGTCCCGCTTTTTTTGCGGAGCATACTGATGGATGGGACGTTGCGATCTCAGGAAAAGCTTTATATATTAAACCAGGTACCTCTATTCGCAGGCCTTTCGTTGAGCGATAAAAAAAATATCGCCACCATGAGTTCAATCGTTGAGTATAAAAAAGGCGATATAATCTATAAGGAAGGCGACCCTGTCGATGCTTTTTATTGCGTAATTACCGGCAGGCTCAAGGTATATACAACAAAACATGGCAGGGAAGAAGATTTAGAATATTTAAAAAGAGGAAGGTACTTTGGAATAATATCGCTTTTGACGGGCGAACCGCATTCGGCCTCTGTCCAGGTGATAAACGATGCCGCAGTCCTGAAAATATTAAAAAATGATTTTGATAGGCTGATTAGACGCGTCCCTGCTCTTGCGATCAATTTCAGCCAAACGCTCTCAAGGCGGCTCAAGCGGAAGGGCCTGCACGAAAAACGAGTCTTTGAAAGCACAATCATATCCATCTTCGGGGGTTCCGATAAGGCCAGGACAAGCGATTATGCATTGAATCTCGCAATAAGTCTTAAAATTCAGACCGCGAAAAAAGTAATACTGCTAATCGTCGGCAACCGGGGCCTGCGCTTATCTTCCCTATTTTTAAATGAAAATGTTATAAAGAATAGCCTCTTTACAAAGTTCGGCATAGATATCATAAATATACTACACCTATCCGATGAAGCTATGCATCTTACGACATTATTAAGTTTTTTGACTAGTGACTACCATTTCGTTCTTGTTGATATAACGATAGATATGGACAAGGCCGTATTTGAATCATTGAGACAGTCGGACATTATACATCTAGTTATATCTTCAGACGAAGCGCCTTTGCATGTGGCCTCAAAGCTTATAACAGAATTAAAAAATTCATCCGCAGGCATAGCCAACAAAATAAGCGTTATAACACATGATGATAAAAAAGCCCGCGCGTTGCCTTTTAATGAAAGAAAAGTTATTTTAAAGCACGATATATTTGCGACATTGTCGGATATAGATGAAATAGGAACTAACGCTCATAAGTCAGACGTCCCAATAATAATGAACGAACCGGAATGCGAATATTCGAGAATGATACGCAGGATATCGAGGCGACTGGGCGACTGTCTGATAGGACTAGCGCTGGGTTCCGGTGCCGCCCAGGGATTAGCTCATGCGGGGGTGCTAAAAGTGATTGAAAAAAACAACATTCCAATAGATGTGCTTGCAGGGACGAGCATGGGCGCTTTAGTGGGAGCCCTTTGGGCCTTAGGCAAAAAAACAGCTGAATTGGAGACAATAGCCGCGCAATTTAAAAGCCGCATATCTGTGCTGCGCATGATGGATGTTACATTCCCAGCGAAAGGTTTGATAAAAGGCAGAGAGATGAAGCGCTTCCTGGTTTCGCAGCTCGGAGACAGCACTTTCTATGATCTCAAATTGCCTTTCAAGATTGTAGCATGCGACATAGAAAAAAGAGAAGAGGTTGTATTGACTGAAGGAAGCCTGGTCGACGCCATCATGGCCTCCATTGCGGTGCCTGGCATGTTTGAGCCCGTAAAAATTGGCGAAAGGCTCTTGGTGGATGGAGGCATTATAAATCCATTGCCGACGAATGTGCTTATGCGGGATGGCGTTTCGAAAATAATAGCTGTAAACACGTTGCCGAGCCCCGAGGATGTTCAGAAATCTAATAAGAAGGCCTTGAATATATTCGACATGATAGTGAAAAATATACAGGCGAGTCAGTATTTACTAGCCGAGATAAGCTGCCAGAATGCCGATATCGCAATGCATCCTGTTCTGGCGGAGGTGGATTGGTATGAATTCTATGAAGGCGAAAGGATCATGAAAAGAGGCGAGGAAGAAGCTATAAAATATTTACCACAATTAAGAGAATTGGCCACCACACGATAGCACTATGTTGGTAAAAAACGACCCAGATATTATAAAAACATACTTTGAAGACAGCTCCAATCTGAAAGGCGGCTACGCGCAGGAGGTGGCCCTGCCGCATGACATCGAAGAGCTATCCGCATTTGTAAAAGATGCAAATTTTAAAAAGATTCCAATAACCATATCCGGCGGCGGGACAGGAACTACCGGCTCAAGGATACCTTTCGGCGGCGTAGTCATCTCGATGGAAAAATTCAATAAGATACACAATATTTCAAAAGAAAATATGTCAGCAGCAGCTCAGGCAGGCGTCCTCGTTGATGAGCTCAAAAGCGCCTGTGAGAAGGAGGGACTTTTTTACACTTCGCATCCCACTGAAGGGACTGCCTCGATAGGAGGCACTGTCGCCACCAATGCCTCTGGCTCAA
>JAHFGO010000018.1 GCA_023247385.1 Candidatus Omnitrophota bacterium
GACGTTGAGATGGTGATGCCAGGAGATAATGTAAGCTTTGAGGTGGCGCTGATTACTCCAATAGCCATGGAGAAGGAGCTGAGATTTGCAATACGTGAAGGCGGACATACAGTCGGTGCAGGCGTAGTTACTGAAGTGATAGAGTAGAGAAGATGGCACAGCAAGCAAGTTTACAGAAGATTAGAATAAAATTAATGGCTTACGACCATAGGCTACTCGATCTATCGGCCGAAGAGATAGTCGATACCGCTAAGCGCACAGGCGCGAGTATCGCAGGACCGATACCGCTCCCAACGAAGAGAGAGGTATTTACAGTCTTAAGGTCTCCGCACGTTGATAAAAAATCTAGAGAGCAGTTCCAGATAAAGACGCATAAGCGCATTTTGGATATAATAAATCCGACTTCTAAAACTATAGATGCTTTAAAGAAGCTGGACCTGCCGGCAGGCGTTTATGTGGAGATAAAATAAAATTAAAAATTTAAAATGAAAAACGCAAAATTGAAGTTTAAAATTCAAAATTTAGGTCCGAAGGCCACAACAATTTTCAATTTTTCATTTTTAACTTTAAATTCACCATGATAGGAATACTTGGGAAAAAGTTGGGGATGACGAACATATTTGATGAGAAAGGCAAAACCGTCCCGGTTACGCTTGTCGAGGCAGGACCATGCTTTGTTCTTCAGATAAAGACTAAAGATACAGACGGATACAATGCAATACAGGTTGGTTTCTCTGAAAAGAAAGAAAACCGCACAATAGGGGTTGATAGAGCCAGATTTAAGAAAGCCGGTGTAAGTCCCATGCGTTTTGTGAGAGAGCTAAAGACGAAAGATACTGCAGCCTATAAGGTAGGACAGAAGATCGAGGTGGATATTTTTGCCAAAGGCGATTTTCTAGACGTTGTAGGTACTTCTATCGGTAAAGGTTTTCAGGGTGGCGTCAAGAGATGGGGCTGGAAGGGCGGCCCAGGCGGACACGGCTCTATGTTCCATCGAGCCGTCGGTTCAATCCAATCAGGCGCCAGGCTCGGCCGTGTCACAAAAGGCCATCACCTTCCTGGGCACATGGGAGTGGATAGAATTACAACACAGAACCTCGAGGTCATAGATATAGATAAGGATAAAAATCTGATTGTGGTCAAAGGCCCGGTCCCTGGCCATAAAAATAGTTTTCTTATTTTAAAGGAAGCGAGAAAGCGACCGAAGGGATATGTCAAACCTAAGCCCGCGCAGGTTCCGTCGAAGAAAAGCGCTAAGGCCGCAGCGGCGAAAAAACAAAAATGAAGCCAAAATCCAAAACTAAGAGGCTAAAGACCAAAGGCCAAATACCAAAGGCCGGAACCCCTAAAAAGGCTAAGGCATTGAAGGAGCCGAAGGAATTTTCCATACCTATATATAATTCTAAGGGCGAGAAGAGCGGAAATTTCTCGTTCAGTAAAAAGATATTTACAGGCAATGTCGATAAGGCCATTCTTTATCAAGCGGTTTTAATGTATAATGCAAATAAAAGACAAGGCAACGCCTCAACTAAAACGCGGGGTGACGTCTCTGGAGGCGGGAAGAAACCGTGGAGGCAGAAGGGGACTGGCCGCGCTCGTGCTGGTTCCATAAGGTCTCCTCTCTGGAGAGGCGGCGGCATCATATTTGGTCCGCATCCAAGAGATTTTCATTATAGCCTGCCAAGGCGGATGAAACGATTGGCGTTTTTATCGAGCATAAATTCCAAGCTTAACGAAAATAAAGTCATCGCCATAGATTCCGTAGCGATAGAGGAGCCGAAGACAAAAAGATTTCGCGCCATATTAGATGCATTGAAATTAAAAGGCAAATCCCTATTTGTATTGGATGCGATTGATGAAAAGATAAGTTTGGCTTCGAGAAATCTGGAAGAGGTCGTCATTAGAAATTATAAGGATTTCAATACTATGGATGTGCTGGCCTGCGATAATCTGGTGATGTCAAAAATAGCGCTGGAGAAATTGCCGGAAAGGGTAGTTTAAGTAAAATGAAGGATCCTCACGATATAGTGAAAGGGATGATCAGGACCGAGAAGGGCGCGGGGATGCTTCCCTTGAACAAATATCTCTTCTGGGTTGACAGGCGCTCCAATAAGATTGAGATAAAGAGTGCCGTCGAGAATATTTATAAGGTAAAGGTAGGCGGAGTGAATACATTAATGATGAGGGGCAAGTTAAAAAGAGTGAGATACGCTGTAGGGAAAACCGCAGACTGGAAAAAAGCGATAGTCACGCTTAAAGAAGGCAGTAAGATTGATATTACATAAGAAAGGGTACATCCCTCGACCGCTCCTATTCGTCGCGTTCTCGGGATAAAATTTACACGTAAATTTTATGGGAATAAAAAAGTTTAAACCTACGACAGATCCTTTAAGATGGACAGCGATTTCAGACTTTGAAGAGCTCACCAAGGACAGACCTGAGAAATCGCTTCTGGTGCCGCTGCGCAAATCTGGCGGCAGGAATAACCGCGGCAGGGTAACTTCAAGACATCGCGGTGGTGGACACAAGAGGATGATCCGCATAATCGATTTTAAACGCGATAAATTTGATATGCCGGCAAAAGTTATTGCGATAGAGTACGATCCTAACCGCTCGGCAAGGCTTGCGCTCATTCAATATCAGGACGGCGAAAAACGATATATCGTTGCACCAAGTGGATTGAATGTGAACGATGAGGTGGTATCGAGCAAGACAGCTGAGATAAAGGTTGGAAATTCTACGGTGCTCGGAAACATTCCTGCAGGCATACCAATACACAATGTTGAATTAAAGAAAGGCGCTGGCGCCAGGATCGGCCGCTCTGCTGGCGATGCCTGTGTTATAATGGCTAAAGAAGGTGATTATGCACAGGTCAAGCTTCCTAGCGGCGAGATAAGGCTCATAAACATAGATTGTATGGCGACCATAGGGCAGGTTGGCAATATTGAGCATGAGACCATATCTATAGGTAAGGCTGGCAGGTCAAATTGGCTGGGCATACGCCCCTATTCGAGAGGTGTTGCGAAAAATCCGCACGATCATCCTATGGGCGGCGGCGAGGGCAAGGCGAGTGGAGGGCTACCCCGTTCGCCATGGGGCCAGTATGCAAAAGGGCTGAAGACGAGAAAGAAGAAACAGTCTGATAGATATATTGTTAAAAGAAGACGATAAATAAGCGTAAAGTGTAAAGCGCAAAGTGCAAAACTAAAGCGTAAAGTTTAAAACGTTTTTAGTTTTAAGTTTTAGTTTTTCGCTTTGAGCTTTGAACTTTGAGCTAACGCAGATATTTCTTGGAGGAAGGATGTCACGCTCAACTAAAAAAGGCCCATATGTTGATGAGAAACTTTTGATTAAGGTTCAAAAGACGGCCATGTCTGGCGATAAGAAACCCATAAAGACGTGGTCCAGAAGGTCTACAATAACACCGGATTTTGTAGGCATCACCATGTCTGTCTATAATGGCAAGAAGTTTCTACCTGTCTACATTACAGAGAATATGGTTGGCCACAAGCTCGGAGAGTTCGCGCCAACTAGGATATTTAAAAAACATGGTGCAGCAACAGAAGTATCCATGGAAAAGACTTAAATCATGGTGACGAGAGCTGTATTGCGATATATAAGGATAACGCCAAGAAAGTTCAGGCAGATCATACCGTTAATAAAAGGTAGAAATGCCGAAGAGGCTATAGCTATTCTTTCCAG
Source organism: Candidatus Omnitrophota bacterium (assembly GCA_023247385.1). Lineage (GTDB taxonomy): Bacteria > Omnitrophota > Gorgyraeia > 2-01-FULL-45-10 > 2-01-FULL-45-10 > JAHFGO01. The sequence continues at coordinate 3,703 of JAHFGO010000018.1, forward strand.
CGTGAAAAAAGGCGCCTCAAAATATGCAATCGACTTACTGAAGTCTGCAATTGCTAACGCCAGGCGCTTGCAGGGTGTTGAGGCATCTAATCTCTATATATCGAAGCTGATCGCGGATGGCGGTCCTATGTTAAAAAGATTTAGGGCGGCTTCGATGGGAAGGGCAAGCCCGATAAGGAAACGCACGAGCCATATCACTGTGGAATTGGACGAGCAGGCAAAGCCGAAAGAGGCACCGGCGCCCAAAGTGAATACGAAGGCAGCAAAGGGCAAAACGAAAAGGCCTAGACAGAAGGAGTAAGATGGGTCAAAAAGTTCATCCTTATGGTTTGAGGGTAGGATACATTTACGATTGGAAATCCCGCTGGTTTTCAAAAAAGCAGGAATTCCCCAAATTGTTATTAGAGGACATAAAGATAAAGAAGTATATAAAGAAGACATTAGCTACAGCAGCTGTTTCAAGGACAGAGGTGGAGCGCACCAGCGACAAGATAAGAATTTTAATTTATACAGCAAGGCCTGGGATTATCATAGGCAGACGCGGTGCCGAAATAGAGAAATTGAAGGAAGAGCTTCAATCGATTGCAGGCAAAGAAGTGATGATAGACATAAAGGAGATAAAGAACGCCAATCTAGACGCGCAACTCGTCAGTGAAAACATAGCATTTCAGCTGGAGAAGCGCATACCTCATAAGAGGGCCATGAAGAAGGCGGTTCAGAATGCCTTGGATAGCGGCGCTCGCGGCGTAAAGATCATCTGCTCAGGCCGGCTTGGCGGCGCTGAGATAGCGCGCGACGAAAGTTATCGCGTCGGCTCAATTCCAGCACAGACATTAAGGGCGGATGTAGATTACGGTTTCGCAGAAGCCCTGACCACATATGGGCTTATTGGCGTAAAGGTATGGATATATAAAGGCGATAAAGTGCTGGACAAGGTAAAAGAAGAGGCTTAAAAACAATGGCGTTGATGCCAAAAAGAGTCAAATTTAGGAAGTGCCAGCGCGGCAGGCGTCTTGGAACATCGTTCAGAGGCGAAAAAATCGCATTTGGAGAATTTGGATTAAAGGCTCTTGAGAATGCGTGGTTTACGGACAGGCAGATAGAGGCAGCAAGGGTTGCCCTGATGAGGAACTTAAAAGGCGGCGGTAAGGTTTGGATTAGAATCTTCCCGGATAAACCTATAACTAAAAAGCCTGCTGAGACCAGAATGGGAAAGGGGAAAGGCGACCCCAGTCATTGGGTGGCGGTTGTGAAAAAGGGCAAGATATTATTTGAGATGGGCGGCATCCCGCTGGAAATTGCCAGGGAGTGTATGAGAATAGCAGCGCACAAGGTCCCGCTCAGGACGAAATTTGTTACCAGAGGAGTGAGTCACTAAAATGATAAAGGCCAATGAGCTGCGTAATATGACCGAAGGCGAGATAAGGCAAAAGAAAGAATCTTTAAAGAAAGAGCTCTTTAATCTTAGAACGGAAGCGAAGGCGGGCAGAATTGAAAAGCCGCATAAGATAAACCAGACCAGAAAAGATATTGCGAGATGCGAGACTGTTATAAAGGAGAAGGCAAATGTCAAGTAGCTTAAGGCCAAGACGAAAAGAAAGAGTAGGCATTGTGGTGAGCGACAAGATGGACAAAACAAGGACCGTCAGAGTCGATAGAGTCACGCATCACCCAATCTATAATAAGCTCATGAGGATGGCAACAAAATTCAAGGTCCATGATGAGAAGAATAGCTCAAAAGTCGGCGATGCAGTCAGGATACAAGAAACGAGGCCTCTGTCGAAGACGAAAAGGTGGAGGCTGGTAGAGGTTATCAAGAAGGCATAATAATTATGATACGGATGCGGTCTATATTGGATGTAGCCGATAATACTGGTGCCAGAAGGGCATCGATGATAGGCGTTATAGGCAGGCAGAATAGAGGATACGCCGACATAGGAGATATTATAACTTGCAACATAAAAGAGGCATCGCCGGACGCCATCGTAAAAGAGCATGAAGTGGTAAAGGGCGTTGTGGTGAGGACTGCCTTTTCGATAACAAGGCCTGACGGCAGTCGCTTGCGATTTGACAGAAATGCCGTAGTTATAATAGACCCGCAGATGAACCCTAGGGGCACTAGAATATTCGGGCCGGTAGCCAGAGAGCTGCGCGATAAAAATTTTATGAAGATAATATCTTTGGCGCCAGAGGTGCTGTAAAACTAAAAAATGAATAAGATAAAGAAAAATGACATCGTATATGTGTTAGCCGGCAGAGATGCAGGGAAGACCGGAAAGGTCTTTCATGTATTCCCCAAGGAAGAACGAGCATTGGTTGAAGGGATAAATTATGTTAAGAAACATGCTCGGAAGACAAAGCAAGATCAGCAGGGCGGGATAGTGCAAAAGGAGAGCCCAATACAATTGTCCAATTTGGCGCTATTTTGCAAGACCTGCAATAAATACGCCAGAGTCGGCATAAACGTATTGGCGGACGGGACGAAATCTAGATACTGCAAAAGATGTAAAGAGGTAATTTAAGGTTTATGCTTACACCCCGACTATTAGATAAATTTCGAAATGAAATCACGCCCGCGATGGCGAAGCTTTTTAACTACAGGAATAAACTTGAAGTGCCGAGGCTTGAGAAAGTGGTCATAAATATAGGCCTTGGGGAAGCCATCCAAGATATAAAATTTTTAGAGGCGGCGCAAAATGAACTGGCCATGATCACGGGGCAGAAGTCAGTCGTAACAAGGGCCAAAAAGGCCATAGCGAACTTCAAGATAAGAAAAGGCTCGTCTATTGGATGCAAGGTCACCTTGCGAAGGGCGAAGATGTATGAATTTTTGGATAGGCTGATCGCAGTAGCCATCCCGAGGATAAGAGATTTTAGGGGGCTGTCGCCAAATTCTTTCGACAAAGGTGGAAATTATTCGTTCGGGCTAAATGAGCAGTTGATATTTCCGGAAGTAGATGTGGATAAGGTGCTGAAAACGCACGGAATGGACATCACTATTACAACAACTGCAAAGACGGAAAAAGAGGCATATGAGCTTTTACGCTTACTTGGCATGCCTTTTTCAAAAAAATAGTCCCTCTCGTCCATGCGTAAACAAAGGACGCTCGGGATCAAATTTGCGAGCAAATTTGAGGAGAAAAGAGAGAAAATTCAATGGCGAAGACATCTTTAATAGTGAAACAGCAAAGGCCGCCTAAGTTCAAAGCCAGACGCTACAACAGGTGCAGGCTCTGCGGCAGGCCGCGCGGTTTCATGAGGAGATTCCAGATCTGTAGAATTTGTTTTCGAGAGTTAGCTTCCAGGGGCGAAATCCCAGGAGTGGTAAAAGCAAGCTGGTGAAAAAATGCAAAATTCAAAGCGCAAAACTCAAAACTGAGGAAATAAGATGGCGTTGACGGACCCAATAGCAGACATGCTCACAGTATTAAGGAATGCGAGCAGAGCTAAAAAAGATGTTGTAGAAGCGAAGAACTCTCGTTTTGCAGAAGAGATTGTGAAGATCCTAAAAAGAGAGAACTTCATCTCGAATTATAAGCTCATAAAAGATTCAAAGCAAGGGCTACTGCGGATATATTTAAAATATTCAAAGAGCGGTTCGCCGGCAATCCTCGGCATAAAGAAAATTTCAAAGCCAGGCTTGCGGGTTTACAAAAAGTTAGATGAGCTCCCAAAGGTGTATGGAGGCTTAGGCCTCGCCATCATCTCTACATCAAATGGCCTAATGACTGATAGCCAGGCGCGTGAAAAAAGATTAGGCGGAGAAGTCATCTGCTATACGTGGTAAGGATAGGATATGTCACGGATCGGGAAAAAACCTGTTATATTGCCAAGCGGCGTTAAGGCTAGCATATCAGGTAGCGTTATAACCATTGAAGGTAAGAATGGAAAGATAATTTATGCAATACCTTCACGTTTCAAAATTGAAGTTAAAGACACTGCAGTTTCTGTGTCAAGGCCTTCAGACGAAAAGCAGGATAAGGCGACGCACGGGTTGATAAGAAGTCTGATCAATAACATGATCATAGGTGTTAATGAAGGCTATAAGAAGGATCTGGAGATTACAGGAGTGGGATTTAAGGCTCAAGTGCAGGGCAAAATCTTAAATATCAGCTTAAGCTATACGCATCCTATTAACTATAATATACCCGACGGCATCACCATAGAAACGCCAAAGCCGAACCAGATCGTCATAAAAGGAATAGACAAGGCTAAGGTCGGTGAGGTTGCTGCAGAGATAAGGGATTATTATCGGCCTGAGCCGTATAAAGGAAAAGGCATAAAATACGCAGGCGAGCACATAAGGCGCAAGGCTGGTAAGGCTGTAGCAGGCGCCGGTGCTGGCGGGGCGTAGAGATAAGCGCATATGAAGAGATGGATAGAATTAAAAGGCAGAAATAGAAGGCATAAGATAATACGAAAGAAGATTTCTGGAACTAAGGACAAGCCCAGGCTTAGCGTATATAGGAGTCTGAATCATCTTTATGCGCAACTCGTAGATGATACGGTCGGGCAGACCATTCTTTCGCTTTCAACCAACTCGCCAGATGTCAAAGATAAACTTAGGAAAGATGCAGGCAACGTTAAAGGCGCCAGTCTCTTAGGCGGTGCTTTAGCAGAGTTGTGTAAAAAGAATAATATAACTAAAGTGGTATTCGACCGCTCAGGATACCTCTATCATGGACGCATAAAGGCATTGGCAGAGGCGGCGCGAAAAGGCGGTTTGGAATTTTAATAAAAGTGATTATACAGATTAAAATAGATTACACAGATTGAAAAGGGGAATAGAGAATTGTCAAACTCAAACAATGAAAATAAAAGTGAGAAAGAGCAAGAAGTAAAACGCTCTCCAGAGCCAGTAGCTCCGGCAGCCGAACAGCAAGAGGCTGTAAGCGTTAAGCCAAAGAGAGGCCGAAGGGGCCCGACTCAAGGGTACGGCTATGGTCAACAAACAAGGACTCGCGGCGAAGAAGGAATTATTGAGAAGGTCGTCAGCATAAAAAGGGTGGCGAAGGTTGTGAAAGGCGGACGCAGATTTTCATTCAATGCGCTGGTCGTTGCAGGTGATGGTAAAGGGCGGGTCGGCCTTGGTTTCGGCAAGGCCAATGAAGTATCTGAAGCCATAAGAAAAGGATTGAATGACGCCAAGAAAAATTTCATCAAAATTCCTTTAAGAGGCACGACTATACCGCATGAGATAATAGGCCATTTCAAGGCTGCAAAGGTCCTTTTAAAACCAGCAACCGAAGGAACCGGAGTAATAGCTGGCGGCGCTGTCAGGGCTATATGCGAAGCCGGCGGGATAAAAGACATATTGACTAAGAGCCTTGGCTCTGACTCTAGTTTGAATGTGCTGAAGGCAGCCATAGACGGAATAAAAAGATTAAGGCTCTCTAGAGAGGTATCTGAAGAGGAATCGAAGAGTGAAAATAAATGAAATAGGCGCGCCAAGGGGTGCGAATAGAAATACGAAACGTCGCGGGAAAGGCTCTGGTTCTGGGCATGGAAAGACTTCATGTAGAGGCCGCAAGGGAGCGAAGAAACGTTCTGGCAGAACGACGCGGCCAGGATTCGAGGGCGGCCAAATGCCTCTGATAAGGCGTATTCCAAAAAGAGGCTTCAACGCCCTGTTTAAAAATGTTTACCAGATAGTAAATGTGGAATCGCTAAATAGATTTGAAGCCAATACTACCGTTGGGCCAGCTGAATTTAAGAAGGCAGGGTTCATCGGCAGTGAAAAAGAGCCTGTCAAAGTATTGGGAAACGGTAAATTGACTAAACCTTTGACTGTCAGGGCGCATAAGTTTTCTGAAAGTGCAAAAAAATTACTCGAAACAGCCGGCGCTAAAACAGAAACCATTAAACTAACAACTGAGAGCTAAGAACTATAATATGCTCGAAGCATTTGTTAATATCTTAAAGATACCGGACTTAAGGAAGAAGATAATGTTCACGCTCGGCCTGATAGCCGTCTACAGGGTCGGCACGTATATCCCGACGCCGGGCATTGACGGCGGAAGACTAGCACAATTTTTCGCACACCTCGCACAGACTCAAGGCGGAGCGCTCTTTGGCATAATGAATATGTTCTCAGGCGGCGCCATATCGAGGCTGACCATATTTGCGCTCGGTATTATGCCATACATCTCTTCGTCAATAATAATTCAGCTGCTCACAGCAGTTATACCAGCTTTAGAGAGATTGGCTAAAGAGGGCGAGGCAGGCCATAAGAAGATCATACAGTATACGCGGTACGGCACTATACTATTGTCTATAATACAATCCTTCTTCATCGCGTTGTGGCTCGAGAACCCAGCAAGGTTTCAGGGGCTGCAGATAGTGCAGTTTCCAGGATGGCCATTCAGAATATTAACGGTGATAACCTTAACCAGCGGCACTGCATTCATAATGTGGCTGGGTGAACAGATACAGGAGTATGGCATTGGTAACGGGATGTCTTTGATAATAACCGCCGGCATAGTGTCAAGGATACCCACAGCACTATATCAATTATATGCTCTATTTTCACCATTTGCTCCTGAGAAGGCGCAGTTAGATCCATTTACGTTGATACTTATGGTGCTGATGCTGGTGGCCGTCGTTGTAGCTGTGATAGTTGTAACACAGGGCCAAAGGAAGATACCTGTGCAATACGCCAAGCGCGTAGTTGGAAGGAAGATATACGGCGGCCAATCCACTTTTCTTCCTTTGAGGGTAAACCAGGCAGGCGTCATCCCGATAATATTTGCCCAAAGTATAATACTATTTCCCGCTACCATAGCCGGTTTCATTCCGAGCCAAGGCTTTCAGCGTTTTGCGCATGCATTGACGAGAGGCGAATGGCTCTATAATTCCATATATGCACTTTTGATAATGTTCTTCGCTTATTTTTATACAGCGATAACTTTTAATCCAATAGACATCTCAGATAATATGAAAAAATATGGAGGCTTCGTTCCTGGGATACGGCCTGGCAGACAAACTGCAGAATACCTGGATTTTATAATGACGAGGATAACATTTCCGGGCGCAATATTTCTGGCGATAATCGCAGTGCTACCGAGCCTCATATCCGGCGCACTTAAGATACCGTATCTGGTAGCGAGCTTCTTCGGAGGCACAGGGCTCCTTATTATAGTCGGTGTCATGCTGGATACGATGAAGCAGATTGAATCACATCTTTTGATGAGACACTACGAAGGCTTTATGAAGAAGGGCAAACTGAAGGCGCGCATATCGTAAATATCACCCCGGAGATGTGATTTCACACCTCCGGGGTGTGAAATGGGTGATAGATTGAAACTTGTTTTATTGGGACCGCCTGGTGCAGGCAAAGGAACTCAAAGCGTTGTTCTTTCTCGTAAATATAATATTCCGCATATTTCAACCGGAGATATCTTAAGGGAAGCCGTTAAAAGTTCGCAAGCCTTAGGCATAAAGGCCAAGGCCTTCATGGATAGGGGTGAGCTCGTACCAGATGAGATAGTGACTGGCATAGTGATAGATCGGCTGAGTAAGAAGGATGCTAAAAAAGGCTTTATACTAGATGGTTTCCCTAGGACTTTAAAACAAGCGCGAAGCCTAGACGAATCGTTGAAAAATATATCCTCTGGTATAGACATAGTAATATATTTTGAAACATCTAGCAAAGTGGCCATAGAAAGACTTTCCGGAAGAAGAGTATGCAAGAAGTGCGGATTTAATTATCACATAAAAAATATTCCTCCTAAGAAAGATGGAATTTGCGATAAATGTGGCGGCGAACTTTTCCAACGGCCAGACGACAAAGAAGAGACCGTGGTAAATAGATTGAAAATTTACGAAGCCGAGACAAAACCATTGATAGATTATTATGTTAAAAAGGGCATTTTGAAAAAGGTTTCAGGCGGCCTCAGCGTTGACAACCTGTTCAAAGTTCTTTCTAATATATTCGCCGACGCGAAGTTGGTATGATAGTATTACACAGTGATGAAGAGATAGCCTCAATACGCAGGGCTGGCCAGATTCTATCCGCAACGCTCGCTAAGTTAAAAAAATACGTGAAGCCAGGCGTGACTACGAAAGAGCTTGACGCGATCGCGAGAGACGAAATTTTAGCGCGAAACGGTTACCCGGCCTTCAAAGGCTATAAAGGTTTCCCTGGGAATATCTGCACATCGCTAAACGAAGTTGTGGTTCACGGCATACCATCGGAAAGAAAGCTGAAAGAAGGCGATATAATTTCTATTGATGTCGGTGTGAAATTTAGAGATTATTTTGCTGATGCTGCCGTGACACTTGGCATAGGGAGTTTAAACGAAGAGGCAAAGTCGCTGATCAAAGTGACAGAAAAATCTCTTTATATAGGTATAGAGAACGCTAAAGTTGGCAATCGGGTTTCCGATATATCATGTAAGATTCAGGAGTTTGTGGAGTCGAAGGGCTTTAGCGTGGTGAGGGCGTTCGTTGGTCATGGCATAGGTTTAAAGCTTCACGAGGAACCCGAGATACCGAATTTCGGCAAACCCGGCACTGGCCCAAGGCTTGAACCCGGCATGGTCTTTGCAATAGAGCCAATGATAAATGCCGGCACGTATGAAGTGGAAATTTTAGAGGACGGTTGGACTGCTGTTACAAAGGATAGACATCTGTCAGCGCATTTCGAGCATACGATCCTTGTAAGGGATGATGGCGCGGAGATACTAACGGAAAATTAAGTTTATGGTTTAGGAAATATGCCAAAGGAAGAACCAATTACAGTTGAAGGCAAGGTATCAGAGACATTGCCAAATGCCATGTTCAGAGTGGAGCTTACAAACGGTCACAAAGTCCTTGCACATGTCTCCGGTAAAATGAGGATGAACTTTATAAGGATTCTGCCGGGAGACAGCGTAACGTTAGAACTTTCACCATACGACCTGACACGCGGCAGGATAATACGTAGGGAAAAATAAAGATCGATTATGAAAGTGAGATCGAGCATACGAAAGATTTGTCCCAAATGCAAAGTCGTGCGCCGTAAAGGAACGCTTATGATCATCTGCGCGAACCCTAAGCATAAACAGAGACAAGGATGAATTGTAGTCCCTCGCGTCCATGCGTAAACAAAGGACGCCCGGGACAAATTGCATACTGAAAACTACAGCAATTTGGAGGTATCTGTGCCGAGAATAGTTGGTGTTGACATACCGAAAGAGAAGAGGGTTGAGATAGCCCTTTCCTATATATACGGTATAGGAAGAAGCCTGTCCAACAAAATTTTGAAAGTGGCAGGAGTCAATCCAGACAAGAGGGCTAAGGACCTGTCCGAAGAAGAGATAGCTCGCCTTTCGTCTATAATACAGAGGGACTATAAAGTGGAAGGCGATTTGCGCAGAGACATCTCTGGCAACATAAAGAGGTTGATCGATATAGGTACTTATAGGGGCCTGAGGCACAGAAGGGGTCTGCCGGTAAGAGGCCAAAGGACCAGAACTAACGCCAGGACCAGAAAAGGGCCCAGGAAGACAGTGGGCGTAGTTAGGCAAAAGCCAGAAAGGATGACAGTAAAAGAAAGTGGAGCAGAAAAAAAGTAAAGGAAAAAAGGGTAAGAAAGTATTGAGGGCCGTGTCAAGCGGCATAGCCCATATACTGGCAAGTTTCAATAACACCATCGTGACGATTGCGGATAGGGAAGGAAATACCTTGACTTGGGCATCGACTGGAAGCGCCGGATTTAAGGGGTCTAAGAAATCCACGCCGTTCGCAGCTGGCATAGCCGCTGAGAGCGCTGCGAAGAAAGCCTTGGAGCGAGGAGTCAAAGAGGTTGAGGTGTATGTGAAAGGACCAGGCGCCGGCAGAGAATCGGCCATAAGATCTATACAGGCAGCAGGCCTTACGATAAGGTCTATCAGGGATGTGACCCCCATACCGCATAATGGCTGCCGTCCGCAGAAGCGAAGGAGAGTGTAATGGCAAGAAATATCCGACCATCGTGCAGGCTCTGCAGGAGAGAAGGCGTAAAATTATTTTTGAAGGGTGCAAGATGCATGTCTGAGAAATGTGCTGTTTCGAGAAGGACTTACGCTCCCGGTCAGCATGGCCAGATGAGAAAAAAGGGATCGAACTACGGCCTTCAGCTAAGAGAAAAACAGAAGGTTAAACGCATATATGGCGTCTTGGAAAAGCAGTTCAAACATTACTTCAAAGTTGCTGAGCGCGCCAAAGGCGTAACAGGAATTACGCTTCTACAACTCCTTGAGAAGAGGATCGATAACGTGATATTCAGGATGAATCTTGCCAACTCACGCGCAGAAGCAAGGCAGATCGTTGGGCATGGCTTCGTTTATGTAAATAATAAAAGGGTAGACATACCAGCTTATACAGTGAAGGTGGGTGACGAGGTATCTGTTAAAGACAAAGAGGCTAGATTGAAGAGGTTGAAAGAGACGCAAGGCGCGCTTAAAGATCGTGCGATACCTAAATGGCTAGAAGTAGACGCTAAAGACGTTAAGGCGAGAATAGTGAATCAACCGAGTAAGGAAGATGTAGGATTCCCGATACAGGAACAATTAATCGTAGAATTATATTCGAAATAGGAGGCTTAAGATAATGGGAATAAGCATGAAGAATTTTGAAATGCCAAAGAGGCTTCTTTTGGACGACTCGAGCTATACGCCCACCTATGGAAAATTCATAGCAGAGCCATTTGAGAGGGGTTACGGCATGACGATCGGGAACTCTCTTAGAAGAGTTTTAATATCGTCGATAGAAGGCACGTCTATCACAGCGATAAAGATAGCTGGCGTTCATCACGAATTCTCCGCAATCACTGGTGTCATCCAGGACGTGCCGCAGATTATATTGAATCTAAAAAAGTTAGTCTTGAAATCCCATTTTAAAATCCCGAAGCCGATGTTCATCAATGTAGAGAAAAAGGGCGAAGTGACAGCGAAAGATATAAAGACCGATGAAACAGTGGAGATCATAAATCCGGATCTGCACATAGCGACATTGACGAAAAATGTAAAATTTCACCTTGAGATGGAAGTGGCCCGCGGCAGGGGTTATGTCCCTGCCGAGAGGAACAAGAAAGAAGGCCAAGCCATAGGCATTATACCAATCGATTCAATATTTACGCCTGTGAAGAAAGTGAATTTCTATGTGGAGAATACGAGGGTTGGCCAGATAACCGATTACGATAGGCTGATAGTTGAGGTGTGGACAAATGGCTCCATCGAACCAAAAGAGGCACTTCTATACGCTTCGAATATATTGCAGAGGCACCTCGACATATTTGTAGGATTTGGAAAGCTGCCTGAAGAAGAAGAGGTTCTTGAGGAAACGGAGGAGCAGAAACTTTTAAAGGAAAAACTTAAGATCTCTATTTCGGAACTGGAGCTTTCAGTCAGAAGTTCGAATTGTTTAAGGAGCGCAAGAATAAAGACCATAGGAGACCTAGTTAAGAAGACAGAATTGGAGATGCTTAAATATAGAAACTTTGGCAAAAAGTCTTTGGCCGAAATTAACAAGATCTTGAGTGATATGGGGCTATCCCTTGGCATGAAGATCGGTGAAGAACCGGAAAAGAAGGAAGCTCAGAAATAAATATGAGACACAGGAAGCGACGTTCAAAACTTAGTATGATGACAGCTCATAGAGATGCCACCTTGAAAAGCATGATTCAAAGTCTGCTTAAATATCAGAGGATCGAAACGACGCTGGCCCGTGCGAAAGAAGCGAGGCGTCTTGCTGAAAGCCTCATAACGTTAAGTAAAGAAGATTCAGTCTTTTCACGAAGAAGGGCCTACTCTATATTGACTGATAGAGACATGGTTTCAAAGTTATTTAAAGAGATTGCGCCGCTTTTCAAAGGGCGAAATAGCGGCTATACGCGAATCATACCGCTTGGTTTCAGGCGAGGCGATGGCGCTAGTCTTGCTATACTTGAATTGACCGAGAAGAAGATAGTTGAGAAGTTGCCCAAGAAAAAGAAAGAGAAGAAAAAAGCGGAAGAAGTGAAAGCGGAGGCCGGAGCAAAACAGGAAGCACCAAAAGAAGCAAGAGCTCCAAAAGAGGTTAAGAAGGAAGAGCCCAGGATAAAAGCGGTTCCAAAAACTAAGCAGACATTAGAAGAAGAGAAGAGGACTGAAAAGGCAAAGACAGAGGATAAAAAGATCGCAGACAAAAAAGGCTTCATGAAGAACTTGAGAGGCTTCTTCCGGCGCAAAACGGATATGTAGTTAACTGTCGATAAGGAAGTTTGGATAGCCCCTTAACCTAGCAATAGCTTAAGGGGCTTTTTGTTGCCTAAAACTCGTTATAGTCGCACAAATATGCCAAAGGTCCCCTCTCGGGGTTGTGCTTCGCGGGATCGGCCGATTTTCCCCGGCGAGGAAAATCGGCCTCGGAAAAATCGCTCGCTCTCCCGCCAAACTGGTGCGGGGTGAGCCTCTGGCATGGTTAATAGATGCTCTTTTAAAGGTGTTTGGCGGGATCCATGCCCGCTCGCGATTTTTACGTCCCGCTTAAGCACGAACCCATCGGGGGACCCTTTCGACAGCGTGAACAAAATCCTGAAGCGATGGAAGTGGCCCGAAAAAATTTCCAGCAGAATTTCGCTTGTGATTTGACTATTTTATACTATAATATATGAGATAATTTTATTTAAAGGGAGCACCATGAGACTTGCAAAAAGAGTGTCAGGGATAGACGAATCGGTTACGCTTGACATAACCTCCAAGGCAAAAAAGATGCTTAAGGAGGGTGTGGACGTCGTTAACTTTGCGGCCGGCGAGCCTGATTTCGATACACCAGCTCACATAAAGGCTGCTGCGATAAAAGCCATAAATGAGGGCTTTACAAAATACACTCCTTCGAGCGGTATACAGGAGCTTAAAGAGGCTATTGCGCAGAAATTCAAAAAGGATAATTCCATAGATTATTCGTCATCCCAGATCGTCGTATCTAGCGGTGCCAAGCATTCGATTTATAACGTATTTCAGACCGTGTGCGATGAAGGTGATGAAGTTATCATACCATCTCCTTATTGGCTGAGCTACCCAGCGATGGTTAAGCTGGCAGGAGCAAAACCAGTAATCGTAGAGACTAACCGCGATAATGACTTTAAGGCAACTAAAAAAGAACTCGCATCAAAAATAACAAAAAAAACTAAGTGTCTCGTGTTAAATAGTCCATCCAATCCCACAGGCTCGCTCTATGAACTGGAAGAGTTAAAATTCATCGCAGGGCTCGCCGTAAAATATAGATTCTTCGTGATAAGCGATGAGATATATGAAAAGCTTGTTTACGATAACAAGAACCACGTGTCGATAGCATCGCTTGGTAAAGAGATATACGACTTGACGATAACTGTTAACGGTGTATCCAAAAGTTATTCGATGACTGGCTGGCGGATAGGCTATGCTGCCGGTCCAACAGACGTGATGAAGGCCGTATCGAATCTACAGAGCCATGCAACATCGAATCCGAGCTCTATAAGCCAAAAGGCCGCTCAAGCCGCCTTGACGCAGGACCAGGATTGTGTCAGTAAGATGAAGGTTGAATTCCAGAAGAGGCGCGATCTCATGGTATCGAGGATAAACAGGATCAAGAAAATATCGTGCATAAACCCGAAAGGCGCCTTTTACGTTTTTTGTGATATATCAGAGCTGAATGAGGGTTCTGTAATGCTCTCAAACGCTCTTTTGGATGAGGCTAAAGTCGCAGTGATTCCAGGGGAACCTTTCGGGCAAGATTCGTTCGTACGCTTAAGTTTTGCAACTGGCATGGACAACATAAAGAAGGGTATGGACAGGCTCGAGGAGTGGGTAAATAAAAATGGGTAAGACGATAGCAGAAAAGATATTATCTAACCACGCCGGTAAAGATTTGAGAGCCGGTGACATAGCTATCTGCGATGTGGATTTTTGTTTTGGCCAGGATGGGACCAGCGCCATAATTATTGATAGCTTCAAGAAGCTTGGCATGAAGAACGTCTTCGATAAATCAAAATTTTACATGATAATAGACCACAGCGCCCCAAGTCCCAACATAGGCACCTCCGAGATTCACAAGAAGATGAGAGAGTTCGCCAAGACCTTCGATGTAGGACTATATGATATAGGTTGCGGCGTATGCCATCAGCTCATCCCCCAAAAAGGCCATATCACGTGCGGCGATCTTGTGATTGGAGCCGATTCTCACACATGCACATACGGGGCCATAAATGTGTTCTCCACAGGTGTTGGCTCTACGGACCTTGCTATAACCTTGGCAAGCGGCAAGAATTGGTTCAAAGTGCCCGAGACGATTAAGGTGGTAGTTAACGGCAAACTTCCAAAAGGCGTATATTCGAAAGACATGATACTCCATATCATAAAAGATATAGGCGCAAATGGCGCGACATATAAAGCGATAGAATTTTATGGGGATGCAATATCGAGCTTAAGTGTCGATGGCCGCTTTACAATAACCAATATGGCTGTCGAGATGGGCGCCAAGATAGGCGTAATGACAGCTGATAAAAAGGTTCTGAAATGGGTTCAAGAGCGCTCTTCGAAAGAGCCGAAACCTGTGGCCCCTGACATAGATGCAAGATATGTCGCAGTAAAAAACTACGATGTGTCGAATCTGTCGCCTCAAGTTGCGAAACCGCACACTGTGGATAATGTCGCGGATGTGGAAGAGCTAAAAAGCGTGAAGATAGACCAGGCCTATCTAGGCACGTGTACAAACGGAAGATTCGAAGACCTCGAAATCGCAGCTAATATATTGAAAGGCAATTCGATACATCCAGATGTGAAATTTGTGATAGCTCCTGCCTCAAAAGAGATATATCTCGAGGCCATCAAAAAGTCTCTTATAGAGATATTTATAAAATCTGGTGCAACAGTAGTAGGGCCGGGATGCGGCCCATGCGTGGGAACGCATAACGGCGTTCTGGCAGATGGAGAGGTTGCCATCTCGACTGCGAACAGAAATTTCAAAGGCAGGATGGGTAACCCCAACGCGTTCATATATCTTGCAAGCCCAGCCACAGTTGCAGCATCAGCGATAAACGGCGAGATGACAGACCCAAGAATTTACAAAAAGAGGCTGTCATGAAGCATTTCGCGCGCAGATTAAAAGTTCAGGATGACATCAATACTGATTACGTCATATCCGGAAGATACAAATTCAAAATACAGGATCCAAAGGAATTGGCAATGCATATATTTGAAGATGTGGACCCGGGTTTTGCCTCCAGAGTAAAAAAAGGTGACATCCTCGCCTCCGGTGAAAATTTTGGCTGCGGCTCCTCCAGGGAACAGGCGCCGCTGGCGTTAAAACAGGCAGGATTTCAGGCGATAGCGGCAAAGAGCTTCGCACGAATATTCTATAGAAATGCGTTCAATATAGGGCTATTGCTTGTTGAATGTAATACGGATTTTATAGACGATGGCGATGAGCTGGAGCTTGATATCGAAAGAGGAAAACTCAAAAATAAGAGCAAAGGGCTGATATTGGACATAAAACCGATAGCTCCTGTCATAAAGAAGCTCCTGGAGGATGGAGGAGCGATAGAACATTTTAAGAAATATGGAGGATTCAAATTTGATAAAACATAAGGTTACGCTCATCCCTGGAGACGGAACTGGACCAGAACTGACCAGTGCCGCAAAAAAATGCGTCGATGCTTTAGGGCTTAATATAGAATGGGAAGTTATGGAAGCAGGCGAATGCGCAATAGAAAAATATAAAACGCCGCTTCCGGATCATATAGTAGAATCTATCAGAAGAAATGGGATTGCCCTGAAAGGCCCTATAACTACGCCTGTCGGCATCGGATTTCGCAGCGTAAACGTTGAGCTCCGGAAACGCCTTGGCCTTTATGCCTGTTTGAGACCTTGCAAGACTTATAGAGGGGTCCGCTCGCGATATGAGAACATAGACATAGTTATAGTAAGAGAAAACACCGAAGACCTGTATGCTGGTATTGAGTTTGAAAAAGGATCAAAGGACTCAAAAGAGCTTATATCGTTTTTGGAAGGATTGACTAAAAAATCCATAAGGCAGGATTCAGCCATCAGTATAAAATCCATCTCAGCTGAGGCCTCAAAAAGGATCGTAAAATTTGCATTCGAATATGCTTTGAAGAATAAAAGGAAGAAGGTAACCGCCGTACATAAGGCAAATATAATGAAATATACCGACGGATTATTCCTTGAGGTTGCAAGGCTCGTCGCGAGAGCCTATGAGGACAAGGTAATTTTCGAAGACAGGATCGTGGATAACATGTGTATGCAGCTTGTCCAGAAGCCGGAAGATTATGATGTGCTGGTCCTACCCAATCTTTACGGCGATATAGTATCAGACCTTGCTGCCGGCCTCGTTGGTGGGCTTGGAGTTGCGCCGGGCGCCAATATCGGCGATGGCCTTGCAGTATTTGAGCCAACACACGGCAGCGCCCCAAAGTACAAGGGTCTGAATAAAGTTAATCCAACAGCAATGATATTATCTGCTGTGCTGATGCTTAAATATTTAGGCGAAGCCAAACAGGCCAATAGGCTTGAAGACGCTATTTCTTCCGTCATAGCCGATGGGAGATATGTCACCTACGATCTAAAGCCCGATAGGAGCGATAAAACAGCTGTTGGGACAAGCCAGATGGCGGACGCCGTAATAAAAAAGCTGAAGTCTGAAAGCTAAATTATGAAAGTCTCTATAATAGGCTCAGGTGCCGTCGGAACAACTCTGGCACAAAGAGTTTTGGAAAGCGGCATTGCCGATGTAGTGTTGCTGGATGTCCTAAAAAATGTTGCCTGCGCTAAATCGCTCGACCTATTAGATGCAAGCTCCATAGTTGGACATGAGCGTAATATAATTGGCACTGACAATTATAAGGATGTAGAATCTTCCGAGATAGTCGTTATAACAGCAGGATTTCCCCGGAAGCCCGGCATGACGCGCGAAGAGCTTGTATCCAAAAACGGCTCAATAGTTAAAGAGGTATCGAATAACATAAAAATATATGCGCCGTATTCGATTCTGATTGTTGTTACAAATCCGCTGGATGCGATGACATATTTGGCATATAAGGTAACCGGTTTTAAGCCAGCAAGAGTTTTCGGAATGGCCGGCATATTGGATGAATCGCGTTTTATTTATCTCGCAGCAAACGAGCTTAAAGTCAAGCGCTCTTCGATCGAGACTTTCGTATTAGGCAGCCATGGCGATACAATGGTTCCGATCCTATCGAAAACCCGCGTTTCCGGCAAGCCCATTTCGAGTCTAGTTCCTAAGGCAAGGCTGGAAGAGATAGTAAAACGAACACGCGGCCGCGGCGCCGAAATAGTATCTCTTTTAGGATCTGGAAGCGCATATTATTCTCCGAGCGCAGCTGTATTCAGAATGATAAAGGCGGTTCTGAATGATACAGGCGAAACTATGACAGTATCGGCGCATCTTGATGGGGAGTATGGCCTTCGCGATATCTGCATCGGCGTTCCTTGCAGAATAGGGAAGAGCGGTATAAAAAAGATAGTGGAATTGGATTTATCCGAAGAAGAAAGAGGCGCTTTACATAAATCGGGCCAGGCGATAAAGGATTCGTATGAAACCTCGCATAAGCTCGACATTTAACTTAGAGAGGTTCCATGTGCAAGTGTATGAGAGGGGCACGTGAAAAATTATGATCTCGCCATAATAGGTTCAGGCCCTGGTGGTTATGTGGCTGGCCTGTACGCGTCTTGTCAGGGTTTAAGCGTATGCGTAGTAGAAAAAGATCTTGTTGGCGGAACCTGCCTGAATAGGGGCTGCATACCCACCAAATCGCTTATTAATTCCGCATCCATCGCCTCTGCAATAAAAGACGCGTCCATTCACGGTATCGACGTAGGTAGCTATAAAATTAATTTCGAAAAAATGATGTCCCGAAAA
>JAHFGO010000096.1 GCA_023247385.1 Candidatus Omnitrophota bacterium
ACAAAGCTTCAAAGAGGCTTTTGGCCCTAAAACAATATACGCCAGCGTTTATCTCATTTATAACTTCTTCATAAAAGCTAGCCTCCGTCTCCTCCACTATCTTAGATATCTTTCCAGCATCTCCCCTCACGATCCTACCATAACCTGTAGGATCTTTAAGCTTCGCGGTTAAAAGTGTCAGGCTCGTCCCTGAGGCTTTATGCCTTTCTATAATATCTTTAATAGTTTTACTTTGGATGAGGGGAGTATCTCCACAGATAATTAGAACATCTTGCAAATATCTTCCAAGCGCTTTCTTTGCTTTGATAACAGCGTCTGCGCTGCCCAAAAGTTTTTTCTGCACTATTATTTTCGTATCTTTGGTAACTTCCTTCAAGAGGGAACTGCCGTAACCTGTGACAGTTATTATATCTCTAAGGCCAGCCTCTTCCAAAGAGTCCAATATGTGACGAATGATTGGTTTGCCTAAAATATTATGTAAAACGTTCGGGATCTCGGATTTCATCCTTGTCCCTCTTCCAGCTGCAAGCACTATAGCAACTATGTCTTTCATTTGTATAACCCTTAAGGTCCTTCTCCGCCTCCGGGCGGAATTGGTTGCCCAGCTAGGATTCGAACCTAGACACTCAGATCCAAAGTCTGATGTGCTACCATTACACCACCGGGCACCGGGCAATCTAAATTTTTACAGCTCTATATCATTATCCTCTTCGACCTCTGCCTTGATAGGGGTTGCAGCATGACCAGTGTTTGGTCGAGGAGATGGACCTTTCTTCTTCTCAGCCTCATAAGTCTCGAGGACTTTCTTTTGGATGTAGTCCCTGCATTCTGCTGTAATTGGGTGTGCGATGTCCTTATGCTCTGACTGCCTTGACATGTCCTCTCCGGCTACTGGCAGCCGTGGTTCACTTTGTGGCAATGCATTTCCGCACTGGTTGCAGAATTTGCTTCGTACAGCATTTCTGAAGCCGCATTTTGGGCATGGATCTTTAAGCTTCCTTGAGGGCATCGCTACAAATAAGCCCTTATTTCCGTCTATAACCTTAACATTTCTTACGACGAACATATTGTCGAATGTGAGCGTTGCGTAAGCCTTCAACTTTTTATCCTGTCCTTCTTTCAGAAAAATCTTTACCTCTGTAATCTGCATTGTTAATGCTCCTCAAATTTGTGTGCAAATTTGATACTGAGGTAGCGTTAAACAATCCGACGAATGGGAGGATTGTAGCTACCAAAGCATTAAATTTGCGAAGCAAATTTAATCTCTCGCGGCATCATGTAAACCAAAGCCGCTCGGGATAAATTTTACTTCAATCCATAGTTCTTGCAATAAACGCTTGCCAGTCTTTCCGTTCCAACGCTGGCAGGCTACTAAACAATATTTTTTTCGTCTCAATCGCCTCCTTTCTAGTCCTAAAGAGACAAAATACGCTTGGTCCACTTCCTGACATGATAGCTCTTCTACGCAGTAAAGAGGCCAAGCGTTTTATAATCTTGCCGATGACTTCTTCTTTAAATACGACTATCTTTTGTAAGTCGTTGTGGAGCATGGATCTAAATTCATCAAAATCCATAGAATGCTTCAAAGGAAGCTGTATTTTAACACCGTCTTGATTCCTTGTCAAGTACTTCAATGATCTCGACGCATCATACGCTTCATATATATCTTTAGTAGCAAGCTTAAAACCCGGATAGATAATAAGGTGCCAAAGTCGTATTCTAAAATCTATTCTTTCTAATCTTTCGCCCTTTCTCCTCCCAATGGCAAAGGGGGCATCTAATATAAAGAAGGGAACATCCGAACCTAATCGAGATGCAAGCTCAAGAAGCGTATTCGATTTCAGCCTTAAACCAAATAGCTTATTCATCCCTATTAGCACGCTTGCCGCATCTGAACTGCCGCCACCCAGCCCTGCTGCTATTGGGATTCTTTTTTTTATTTCAATCTTAATTCCACTGTTCAATTTTTTATGTTTCAACAAAAGCTCAGCGGCCCTATAAGCTATATTATCTCTTGGATTGGTTGTGATGAGTTTATCAGAAGAGACTACGATGCCCTTTGGTATTTTTGTGATTTTTATATCGTCGGCTAACGATATTTTTTCAAAAAGGGTGAGAATATTATGATAGTTATCTTTGCGTTTGTTTAATACTTTAAGAAACAGATTTACCTTCGCTGGCGCAAGTACTTTAATCGAAGTCATAAACTAGTTATCATTCTCGTCGCTAGAAATTTTTCGGATACTACCGTTAAATGGCCACTTCGGCCAGGATGGCCTCGTGGCTATTTGACTATTCTAGTAGTGGACAGCTACCAGCGGGATGCCCTTGAGGCGTAAAATTTTGTGAGCGAGCGTCGCAATTGAGTAAAGTCCGCCGAAGGCGGACGAGAAATCTTAAATACATCAATTGCAGCGAGCCACAAAATTAGCCGAAAGGGCACCCGCTGGTAAAGCTGCCCAGTGCGGCCACAAAAGTAAACGCCTCCACGCTTAAGCCGAAAAATTTTCCTTACTTCTTCATATCAAGAGCTTCTTTTACTGCCTTGATAATGTATTTTGCCTTCAGTTCAAAATATTCGAATAGCTCATCCGGCTCACCAGAGATGCCGAATTTATTCTGCACCCCTACCATCTTAATGGGAACGGGGTATGACTGAATAACCACTTCGGCGATGGCGCTGCCAAAACCTCCAGTTACAGTATGCTCTTCAACCGTCACTATTGCCCCCGTCTCACGAGCTGCTTTAATAACGATATCTTTATCCATAGGCTTTGGAGTGTGCAGATTTACAAGCCGCGGCCTTATTCCTTCCTTCTCCAACGCATCGCATGCCAACATAGACTCATAGACCATATGGCCACAGGCAAATATCGATATATCGGCGCCCTCTCTTATGAGGTTGGCTTTACCTATTGTGAATGGGCTATCCGCTTTCGTGATGACTGGTACGCCGCTCCTGCCAAGCCTTAAGTAAACCGGCCCTTTCGTCTTGGCCGCTTCTATCGTTGCCTTCTTTGCTTCTATCGCATCACATGGGACCACAATCGTCATATTTGGCAGTATCCTCATGAGCGATATCTCTTCTAATGCCTGGTGCGTTGCTCCATCAGGGCCAACGGATATGCCTCCGTGAGTCCCGCCGATTTTGACATTCAAATTCATATAGGCTATCGACACTCTAATCTGATCCCACGCCCTTCCAGATGCAAAGACGCCGAACGTGCAGGCAAAAGGGATCTTGCCCATTAACGCAAATCCTGCAGCCGTTCCGAACATATCTTGTTCGGCTACGCCAAGACCAAAAAATCTTTCCGGAAATTCCTTCTTGAACCAGGCTGCTCTTGTAGAATCCGTAAGGTCTGCGGA
This sequence comes from Candidatus Omnitrophota bacterium, assembly GCA_023247385.1. GTDB lineage: Bacteria > Omnitrophota > Gorgyraeia > 2-01-FULL-45-10 > 2-01-FULL-45-10 > JAHFGO01. Next base: position 3,370 of record JAHFGO010000096.1, read on the forward strand.
TAAAACTACGACGTCTTTATTACGCCTGCCGAGCTCTATCAAGCCCTCGCCAAAACCATCCCTTGTTGGAATCATTTTCAATTTCATATGCCTACCTCTATCAATAGCATATGAAACTTCTCTAAGCTAAAAGTCTGGTTTATGCGAAGTTTCTCTTCAGCCATCTTCTCCTCTTCTTGAGTTTAATACGTATCAAATTCCATTATATCTTCTATTTTAGTGCGTTTTGGCTTGAAATTCTTGAGGTTGTCCCTTAGGAATTTTGAAGTCCTGCCGTTTGTTTGATTGACAATTTCAATATAATCGAAATCTTCAAATTTATATCCATGGATAACTTGGTATACAACTTTTAAGACCGTCTGAAAAATTCTGTTGGTGGCTTCGCTGGCTTCAAGTTGGTTAAAGCTCTTGGGCTCGGCTTCGACTTCGAATCTGAAATAATGGCGCGAGTCTTTCGAAATATAAAACCCTTTGGTTGATTTCACTAAAAAAGCATCTAAAAGTTCTTTATCTTCCCTGAATTCTATTCTTATTCTATTTACAATCTGTTCTGCTAAAAATTCTGCTAATGATATATTCTTTATATAGAAACGACCATTCCAATAGCCTATGTCCCCCAAAACAGCCGGCTCGGCCCTAAAAAAATCATTCATCACCCGCTCCTGCCATTTCTTATCGATGGCCATTTTCTCAAAGACCTCTTTTATAGCACGTTCCTTCTGAGATTGCGGATTAAGCCTTATGTCGATGAGCATCCTTTTGGAATACTCGCCCCTAGATATATCATTCAACAGGAATCTTTTCACATCATCTACAGATTTTATTATGACGATCTGTATCTCTGGGATTCGGATATCATGAGCTATTATGCAGTAGAAATCGAACTTTGCGTCTGTCGATAGGGCAACTCTCGAGACGCTTAAGATGACATCGTTTATTTTTTCACTGGCCTGTTTAGTTATAGCAAAAGTAAAATCTATCAAATCCGGCAAAGGAAGGTAAATGGCTATCGTCTTCCCTACAGTTTCGACTTTTATGTCGAGCTTATACTCGTCCTTACATAACCTTACTATCGATTCTTTAAACTTCTCTTTAGGATAGCTGGGGCCGCAGCCGAATAAAACAGTAACCAGCAACCAGCAACTAGCAACCAGTAAAAATAGCGACTTCATGCACTCTTCATCGGAAACTTGCCATACTCTTTAAAGATGGCGTCTATATCGTCGTAATCCAACTCTTCTTTTTCCAGCAGTTCCTTTACGAATCTATCCAAGAGCGGTTTTTCCTTATTTAACAAATCCTCAACCTCTTTTAAGGATTTTACGAATATCTTATTCGTCTCTTCGTTAAGTGTCTCTTTAACCTTATCAGAAAGTTGGGATTCAGGAATTATGGTATAATCCCCAAGTAACCCCGCATCGTTCATTCCGTATTTCCAGACCATGTTATGAGCTATGGTCATCGCCTGCTTAAAGTCCATGGCGACGCCGCTACTCGTAGTTCCAAACTTTAACTTTTCGGCCACATAGCCTGCAATGCCGACCTTTATATCGGCCAAAAGCCTCTGCCTGTCGAACGTGAAGACCTCCTCGCGCGGCTGGTGGTGGACTACACCGAGCGTGCCCCTTCTGGGTATTATCGATGCCTTGAAGACGTCCTCTGTAGGATGTAGAATATATAAGACGATGAGGTGGCCGGCTTCATGGCATGCAGTCTTTTCTTTTTCAAGAGGCGACATATGCAGTTTATGTTTTAATCCTAGTTCTACCCTCTCCATCGCTTCAGAAATATCTTTGTGTTTTATCACATCTCCTTTATCTCGAGTTGCTATCAATGCGGCCTCTTTTACTATATTTTCTATATCGGCAGGTGTCTTATACACGGCCTTTCTTGCGAGCCTTCCTATATCAATCGATGGGTCACGCTGAACTTTAGCCAGATAATATTCAAATAGTTTTTCCCGATCTTCCAATGTAGGCAAGTCTATGTATAACTTTCTGTCAAATCTTCCTGGCCTAAGTAAGGCCTTGTCGAGATTCTCCTCCGGAGCATTTGTCGCCCCTATCACTATAATGTTCTGTTCCGTCAGCGGTTCGCCGGACCTACCTATTGCCTCCTGCAGTCCGTCCATCTCCGCCAGAAGCTGGTTTTGGGTTGAATTGGTTTCCTCTGTCCCGCCGAATACCGAGAAGACCCTCTTTCGGGCTATTGCGTCCAACTCGTCGATGAAGACGATGCAACCGCCATAACCGTAAGCGAGCTCTCTAGCTTTTTTGAATAACCGCCGGACCCTTGACGCTCCGACTCCAACAAATATCTCGACGAATTCGCTTCCGGACATTGATAAAAATGGCAATCCAGTTTCAGTTGCGATCGCCTTCGCAAGGTAGGTCTTACCACAGCCCGGTGGGCCGATCATCAGAATGCCGCGCAAGATCTTGCCGCCGATCTTTTTAACTCTAGCCCTGTCTCTTATAAGCTGGACGACTTCCCTGGCCTCCTCCTTCACATTCTCCATCCCTATGACATCAGACCACTTCACATTAACATTTTGGCCCTTTATAGTGGACTTTGATACTTTGGCGAGACCACCCTGCATAAATGTAATATACATAAATACAAATATGGTGGCATTCAAGGCGACCATGATAAGGTTTATAGGCATGGTGGCGAGCGTGATATTTCTGTAGAACGATTCGAGTGACGCGAGACCCCACACCGCCAAGATACACACCCCTATTATCACAAAAATAATTACAATCCTCACCCAGTACATTTTGAAATACATCTTAAATTTTCTTGGTAACATATCTTTAGCTCCTGAATTTTGTGAAACAAGACTCATCCCGAGCGTCCTCTGTTTATGTGCGGACGTGAGGGATTATTTTAATTTGCTCAACTCATTATCTAATTCTTTAACGGCGAGTTCATACTCTTCCTTCTTCGGCGCAATGCCATGCCATTCTACTTTATTTTCCACAAACGAAACGCCTTTGCCTTTTATAGTGTGAGCAATGACAACTGTAGGCTTATCCTTAATTAAGCTAGCCTGGTCAAATACATCCATAAGGGCTTTAAGATCATGCCCGTCAACTTCTATCGGATTCCATCCGAAATCTTTCCATTTATGCATATACGGCCCCATATCCTTAATCTCACAGCAGAATCCATCTATCTGAAGTTTATTGAAATCTATTATGGCACATACATTATCTAGTTTATAGTGAGCCCCTGTCATTACTGCTTCCCACACTTGGCCTTCGTTCGTCTCTCCATCTCCCAGAAGACAATAAACCTTTATATCCAATTTGTCAAGGCGGGCGGCTAGGGCCATGCCGTTTGCTATTGAGAGCCCTTGGCCCAAAGAGCCGCTTGATATTTCGATTCCAGGAAGACCCA
>JAHFGO010000019.1:0-7276 GCA_023247385.1 Candidatus Omnitrophota bacterium
AGGGTATCCGGGGGAAAGAGAAGAGGATTTCAGAAAGACGATAGATTTTATAAAGAGGATCCATCCTAATATGATAGGTTTCAACATATTTATGCCGCTTCCAGGCACGTCGAGTTACGAAACGCTCAAACACGAAGGAAAGACCCTTCCCAGGTGGGAGGATATCGGAGACCCGGAGGCCCCTCAAGTCAACTATGCCGATATGCCGAAAGGGACTTTTGAGAAGCTTTATATAAAGGCACGACTAAAGGTTATACTGCCAATGAACTTGACTTCTTTTGTAAAGGATAATATAAATAATCCGTTGCGGCTTTTAAGAATAGGGTTTACTCAATTTAATGGCGTAGTGATTAAAACGTTAAGATCCATTTCAAGGCTGGCATCATTCAAAAAGTCCAACACATCGGATGTAGCTAACGTGCTCTTCCTCTCTTATAACGGCCTGCTTGAACCTATCCTGCCATCCCAGGCCATTCCGTATTTGATTGAGCTGGCAAAGAAGAATTTTAAATTTGTCCTTCTTACATACGAGAAGCAAGGAGATTTGAAAAGAGTTGGAAAAAAAGTAATAAAAGATAGAGAGGATGACCTGATGTCCAGCGGCATAGAATGGCGCCGTTTGAGATATCACAAGAATCCACCTATATTGTCAACTTTATTCGACATCTTCATCGGAACGCTCTATTCGTTTTATATTATACTGACCAGACATATAAAGGTAGTCCATGTCAGAGGTATAACATCCGGGATGATGATAATATTTCTATCCAAAATATTCAAGCTGCAGATACTGTTCGACATGAGAGGTCTGTTAGCTGAGGAATATGTAGGCGGAGGCCTGTGGAAGGAGGATAGCCTCTCCTTCAAACTGGTTAAAAAGGCTGAGAGGCACATGCTCGAAACCGCAAGCGCGATAACAGTTTTGACAAAAAAGCATTTTGAGCTGAATAAGAGTTTGGGTTATCTGAAGAACGCCGTCACACCAATGGATGTGGTGCCGTGCTGCGTTGACATGAACCGGTTTTATTATGACCCAAAAAAAGAGAGCGATTTCAGGCGGACGCATGGCCTCGATGATAAGCTCATCCTGATGTATCCCGGCAAGATAGGCACATTCTATTTTATAGATGAGATGCTATTCTTTTTTAAAGAGATGACAAGCGTTATGGGGAATGCGATATTCGTTATCTTAACAGGCGACGATATAACGCCGGTCTTGGAAAAAGCAAGAGCGATCGATATAAAAGAAGACAACTTAATGGCGATAAAGAACGTCCCCTTTGAAGAGATCCCCAACTACCTGCGGATCGCTGACGCTGGAATATTCTTCATAAATCCATACAAGAAGATAGGCTCCTCTCCAATAAAAATGGGTGAATTTCTTGCATCGGGCGTCCCTGTGATAATCAATCCGGGAGTCGGCGACACGGAAGAACTGGTGCTTGAAAATAGGGTTGGTATTGTGGTGAGAGATTTCAATCAGAGAGATTATAAAATGGCAATCGGGCATATTCTTAAATTGAAGGAAGAGGGCGAGGCCTTGAGGATAAGATGCAGGGAGACCGCCGGCAAATACCTTTCGCTTGACGATGCGGTCACCAAGTATGCCAGGCTATACGAGATCTTGAGCGAGGTTAAGCGATGAGGATTCTATTTATAGTTCCTTATCCCCTAGAAGGCGCGTCAAACAGAATTAGGGTCGAGCAATTTTTGCCTTATCTTAAATTGAGAGGGATAACCTATAAAGTGAGGCCGTTCATCAATCGCAGGTTTTATAGGATCTTATATCTTCCGTCTCGCTACATAGAGAAGACCTTCTGGTTTGTAATGTGCACGTTGAATAGAATATTGGATATCATAAGGGCCTTGAGGTACGATATCATATTTATACATAGAGAGGTATATCCTTTCGGCGGACCTATAATCGAGGCCGTCCTATATAAAATTGGAAAACCGATAATATTCGATTTCGACGATGCGATATTTCTTCCCAATACCAGCAGGCAGAACATATATATAGATATGTTCAAAAACCCCGACAAGGTGCATGGTATCATCAGGATGAGTAATCTGGTCATCGCCGGGAATGAATATCTTGGCTCTTATGCGTTAAGGTTCAACAAAAATGTCATCGTTATACCAAGTTCCATAGATACAGAAAAATATCGCCCAATGCAGACAAAGGTAGAAAGGGACGGCATAGTGGTTGGGTGGATAGGAAGCAACACGACCAAGGTTTTTCTTTACGACATAGAAGATGTCTTTGTAAAACTGTCGCGCAAATTCAAAAATCTCTCGTTTAAAATTGTGGGCGCTAAATTTGAGTGCCCCAGGCTGAATAATGTGATAAATAAAGAATGGTCATTAGAGGATGAGATAAAAGACCTACAAGACTTCGACATAGGGATCATGCCGATGCCGGATAACGACTGGACTAGGGGCAAATGCGGTTTCAAGGCCATCCTTTATATGGCATTGGGCATACCCGCGGTCTGTTCGTCAATAGGCGTGAACAGGACGATAATAAAAGACGGCGTCAATGGATTTTTGGCGGCTGGCCACGATGAATGGCTTGATAGATTATCTAAGTTAATTGAAGACGAGGCGCTCAGAGAAAAAGTCGGCCTCGAAGGGCGAAAGACGATAGAGGCGTTCTATTCAGTCAAAGCAAATAGTTCGAAATTCATAGAAGCGCTGACGTCTGTATCGGATGGAAAATAAGGATGAGGATATTTAAAAATATTATATTTTCGATGGTCGTCGTTACGCTATTTTTTGCATTTCTTGAGATCCAGCAGAGGGTGAGATACTACCTCAGGTCGAAAGATATAGAATATCTCTGTTACGGACACACGGGATTTGAAATACATCTTGAGAATTTTCTATTTCGTGTTAAAAATGCGAAGCGGAAATTTGACAATAGACATACCTCCATTACAGATAAAAAAACTATTTTAAAAATAGATGCATTTGGGGGGTCTACCACAAACTACTCCAAAATCAAATTTGAGTTTAATTATCCGCAGCAATTGGAACGTTTAATTAAGGAAAAGTATCCGAACCTGCTTGTTGAGGTCACCAATAGGGGCGTGCCAGGCGCTAATTCAGGAATGGTGTTAAGAAATATGCAGGTCGCTTATCGCAGATTTAATAATATACCTGATATCCTGGTTATCTATTCGGGGCTGAATGACGCATTGCGATTGTGCAGATATAAACAGAAGGCTCCAGAATCACATGAGATTGTCGTTTATGAGTATATGCCCATAGATTTCATGGCGAGGCTCGATCTCACCCTGAGAAAATATAGCCTTTTCTATTTATGCCTCAAAGAATATATTGTGAAGGTAAAATACGGCGATATAAATAGATATTATAGTGCGATAAGAAACAAAGAAAGGCGCATTGAATATGCGATGAGTCCAAAGGATGAATTGAGGTATATAGACGATGTCATATTGAAGGATTACAGAAAGAATCTAAAAAGCATAATATATCTTTGCAGGACTCTCGCTATAACACCGATATTCGGCACAATACCGACAAGCCCCGTAATGGCCAAAGAATATCCCACGGAGCTAAAAACGCTGGAACGGATATTTGACATAATGAGAGAGACGGCCAGGGAAAACAATGTGGTATTGGTTGATGTGAGGCGATATTTCGCATCGTTGAAAGATATAGATTATTATTTTTTACGCGGAACAGGCGACCGTATCCATGTAAATGAGGATGGCAATGCCATAGTCGCCGGGCTGTTTCTTAAGGCATTAGAAGAAAATAAGTTATTGATCAAGGATAAGTAGATACTTGAACGGGAAGGAATGGTGAACCACTTTAAGGGATACGATGTCGTCGATGCTTATCCTGAAGACGGCTGGCTAAAAGGATATTTTTACGCAAGGGAGAATGACATTAAAGGCGTTAAAGACGAAGCGACCAAGGCCTACCGCGACATAGCCTATATACGGCATAAAGATTATGTCCTGCATCTATTGGATATCAAAAAGGGCGAAAGGGTGCTCGATATAGGATGCGCGGACGGGGCGATGATGATATATTGCGGCTTGCTGGGCGCGGAGATTTACGGCATAGATTTGTCTTCGGATTTTGTGGAAAAGGCAAACAGGTCTTTGGGCAAATTCGGAATTAGAGGCACTGCCGTATTGGGAGATGCAAAAAGAATAGATTTTCCGGAAAATTATTTCGACAAGGTGGTCTCATCCGACTTCTTCGAACACCTGAACTCCCCCGATAATATCTCAGTGCTCAAAGAGATTAAAAGGGTCTTGAAGCCGGGAGGGGTTATAATTGTCAAGACGCCGAATTTAACATATCTACGATGCTCTAAATTTTTTAAACAGATGAAGAGGATCCTGCAATTTAAAAATCCTTTTGATGTCATTATATCTCACACTGTTGGCAATAACCCGCAGCATATCGGCCTGGTGAGGCGGAATGAAATGGCGCGGCTCATAAAATCCGCAGGCTTTAGCAATTTTAGATTTCATTTTGATATTAACTCTAAAGTCGAGCGATTCAGTTACTCTGTAGGAGAGTTCCTCGCGGAGGCGCCTATTTTAAGGGATATATTCACTGAAGATATCATCGCAGTGATTTATAAACCGATAATCTTATCATTTTTTCCTTGATCTAAAATTTATGAGACGGATACGCCCGTTTTTATATTTAATCACCCTGCTTGTCATGGTAAGCGCCGTTATGAATCTCGATGTATCGATAAAGCAAGGCGTTGGCGCGTCTTATAGGTATGTCCATATGCCTCTCTATGTGAAATGGACGCAGTTCTTGGCGCGCCACTATGAATATGCGCGGCTCGTTAAGGAGATTACAAGATATTGTAAGACCGATGAGGAAAAGGTCCTTGCCGTCCTTAACTGGACTCGCGAACATATCAGGGATGTGCCGAAGGATATGCCGGTAGTGGACGACCATATATTGAACATAATCATAAGAGGATATGCGACGCCAGGACAATATCAGGATGTATTCACAACGCTTTGCACATATGCTGGCATCCCGGCCTTTTGGGATAGGTGCTACAGCGATAATCACAAGATAAGATATGCGCTCTCATTCGTAAAGATCGGCGGCAAGTGGGGGGTATTCGACGCATATCGCGGAAAGTATTTCCGAAAAAATAACGGTGAGATAGCCGCAATTGAGGATATCATAGATAACTCAAGCCTCCTTAAGGGGGAAGATTTGGATAAGATTTTAGTCAGGGGCATACCTTACAGAGAATTTTATCACAATCTGCAGCATGTGGAGAAGCCGAGCACCTCCAGGGCCGAAAAACAGATGCCTGTGAGAAGGGTCATCTTTGAGGCGAAGAAGCTGGTGGGGATAGAAATAGAAGAGAGCGATCAATGAAAAAGCGTTTCGGATTATTCGGTATAGGCGTTGACATCGAAGATACAGGCAGATTTAAAAAAATTATAAATAACAAGACCTTTCTTGAAAAAATCTTTACCGATAGAGAGATAGAATATTGCAGACGGTTCTCTTCACCTGATGTCCATTTTGCCGTGAGGTTTGCAGCCAAAGAAGCCGTTATAAAAGCGCTGGGGACTGCGAATCGAACGCTCTCATTTAACGAGATTGAGATACTGAATAAGAAGGGCGGCGCCCCGTTTATAAACATAAGAAGAAAGAGCATGAAAAAAAAATTCGTATATTATATCAGCCTGTCACATTCCGAAACGAAGGCAGTGGCGTTTTCAGTTGTTAAGGGAAGAATGGCATGATGAAACAGTTGTCCATATATGAGTATTATGATCTTGATAAGAAGATCGATAGACATAATAGGAAAGTCGGCGCTTTTTGCGGGAACGCCGATCTCGTAAGGGTGGCTATATTGGGCAGTTTTACCATTCACGGCATTAAAGAGGCATTGAATGTAAAATGCGATGAGGCAGGCCTTCTCTTTAAATCCTACATAGCTCCATACAATCAATATAATCAGGAACTTCTCGACAGAGGCAGCAGCCTTTATAAATTCAAGCCACATTTAACGATTCTCTGTCTGGATATAAAAGATGTCTTAGGAGATCATTATTATTTTCCGTACAGGATGACCGCTCGAAAACGAAAGCAGATTGTCGAAGAAAGGGTGCACGAGATTTCAGGGTTGCTCGAAGTCTTCAGCGCGCGCTGTAAAGGCAAACTAATCTTGAATAATTTCAGCGTTCCTAGTTATTCTCCGGTCGGGATTTTGGAGAATAAACAGGCATTCGGGTTTTTCGAGATGGTTCGAAGCCTCAATAGATCTCTGGAAAAGATATGCAAAGATAATTCGCAGATGTATATATTCGATTATGATAATTTTTTAAACAGATATGGAAAGGTTGAGTCCTGTGATGATAATATGCTTTATCTCGCGGATATGAAATTGAATCAAAATTTAATACCGAGCTTGTGCGATGAATACATGCGGTATATAAAAGCAATGATGGGGAAGTCCAGAAAGTGCATAGTCCTCGACCTCGATGATACGCTCTGGGGAGGCATAGTAGGTGAAGATGGGTATGAGGGCATAGCGCTCGGTTCGACCCCGCCCGGCAATGCGTTCGTAGATTTTCAAAAGTACATATTGAGCCTGCACGAAAGAGGGGTCCTGCTTGCCATAAATAGCAGCAATAATATAGAAGATGCGATGAGGGTCATCGAAGAGCACCCCGGCACGATTTTACGTGAAAATAATTTCGCCTCCATAAAGATAAACTGGGCCAACAAGGCAAATAATATGATCGAGATAGCGAAGGAGCTGAATATAGGATTGGACAGCCTCGTCTATGTGGATGATGATAAACGCAACCGTCAACTTGTAATGGATATGCTGCCTCAAGTCCTGGTATTGGACCTGCCGGAGGACCCAGCGTTATACCTGCATGCCTTGAGAGAATGCACGGATTTAGATGTTTTGCAGATAACTGAAGAAGATAAGAGGCGTGGCCTGATGTATGCTCAGGAGCGAGCCAGGCAGAAGACGAGGATGATATTTGATGACATTGCGGATTATCTCGCGCATCTTGAGATCAAGGTCAAGATACATAAGGCCAACAGCTTCCTGATTCCAAGGATCTCTCAACTTACACAGAAGACCAATCAATTTAATTCTACGACGAGACGCTATCTGGAAGAGGATGTGCGCTCTATCGTTAAGGACAAAGGTTATCATGTCTATGCTGTAGGCGTTGAAGATAAATTCGGGGATAGCGGCATATCGGGCGCGGTGATACTAAAGAAAGATAAC
>JAHFGO010000019.1:7286-21557 GCA_023247385.1 Candidatus Omnitrophota bacterium
TCGGGAAAGGCATAGAGGAGGCGGTCATTGCATTTTGTGTGGATAGGGCAAAGAGGCTCGGGGCCAAGCATTTGATATACGAGTATATCCAGACCGAGAAGAACGCGGTAGTCCGAAAATTCTTGGAATCGTCCCCGTTCAAATTTTTTAAAAGAATAGATCGCAGCGAGTTATGGAGGTTCGACCTGAAAGAACATTTCAAAAAACCGAAATTTATAAAGATGATAACAAGATGAAAAGTCTCAAAGGGATCGTATCAAAAGTATTGCGCATAAGTGAGAAGAGAATAGATGACAGTACTTCGCCAGCGAAGGTGAAGACTTGGGATTCCCTGCGCGGACTTCTGTTGATAACAGAATTGGAAAATAATTACAAAATAAAATTCACCATAAAGGAGATTCTGTCGATAAAGAACGTAGGGGATATAAAGAAGATATTAAAAAAACATAATGCGGCAATGGAGGACTGATGCCGGAGGATTTTTTACTGATTGGGGCGCAGGAACCCATGCGCACAAGGCTTGCGGATAACAGCAATGTCTTCGCCGGCATCCCGCCATATTTCATGCCCTACGGCAAGGATTTCATAAAGATATCCAAGAACGCCTATAACTTTCCGGTCTATGCGCTTCCTGTCCTGGCCGCGTGTCTAAGAAAAAAAGGCATCTCCCTTTCCTGTATAAACGATTTCTATTCAGAACTTCCCGATGTCGTAACCAGCGCAATAAGGAACACCAGATATGCCGTGTGCATATCGACCACATTCCTGACCAATAGCCGCTCTATAGTCAAGATAGCGAAATTCGTAAGACATGTGAATCCGGCCCTGAAGATAATAATGGGCGGCCCGGGCATAATAAATTTTCCCAAGACAAGGAGGTTCGCCGATATAAATATTTTCTATGAAGGCGAAGAGACGATCCAAGAGTTGGCGCCGATGACCTGCCTGGGTCAGGACGTATCAAAAGTCAAAGGCATCTCATATTTCAACGGTAGCGAAGAAATATATACCGATGCGCGAAAACCCATAGAGGATTTAGGGAATATTCCCATACCATATTGGAGCGCTTTATCCAAGAAGATAAAAGAAGAGAGGTATCTGCCGATAGAATCTTCCAGAGGCTGCATAGGAAGATGTGCGTTTTGTCTCGAAACACGATACTGGCCGGGAGTGAGGCTTTATCCCATTGAGAGAGTTATAAAAGAGATTAAAAATAATATCTCAAGATTTAGCATCAGGCATTATTATTTTCAGGATTCTAATATGTGCAATAAAAGAACATATCTTGCCAGTCTCTGCGATGCATTACATAGGGAGGACCTCGGCATAAGATGGAGCTGCGAATCGCGGATAGATACTATCACGAAGGAGCTTGTGGATAAGATGCGAAAGGCCGGCTGCAGGGCTATAACATTCGGCATGGAATCCGCTGATCCCAGAATCCTGCGCAATATGAATAAGAATATATCGGACAAAAAGATGAAGGCCTTTTTATCTATAGTGAAATATATGAGAAAAAGGGGCCTGATCGCGAATATCAATGTCATAGTCGGCTTCCCGGGAGAAGATAAGCATAGCATAAAAAGGACGATCGAGTTTTTGTTAGAGGCGAAACCCGTTGCCTATTCGATGTCAAAATTCTTTCTGGAAAGGGGCGCGGACATATGGAAGGACCGAGCCAGATATGGCCTAAAAGGCAGCATGCATAGATGGAAGCATCGCACCATGCAAAGCAGCCAGCTGGATGATATCCTAAGGCATATCTTCTTAACCGTATCCAAGGAGCTAGGCATATATCATTGGTCCAGCGCATCGGTGGATCTGATCAGGCATATGGGCAAAGGTAAGAGGATTGGTGAATTCGTCAAATTCTTGAAGTGCGTCAATCAAATCTGTGTAGAGGATTTGAGGAGAGGGAAGGCCGCCTACTCTAATGAGTACGACAGAAGTTTTCGGTATATAACGAAATTCCTTTCCTAAAAACCCCGCCAAAGGGCGTTCTCGGCACCCCTTTAAAAAATGGAAAAAATGCTTGCATTATATATGCCTTTATGATATAGTTTGTTTAAAACATTCTAAACGCAACAAACAAAATAATATATCGTGAGGAGATGGCATGGATAAAAAGATTCAGGACATCGAAAATAAGTTTGCCGATGAAGTGGCCCAGATAATGTATAATGCCGGTTTAAACGGTTTTCTCGCCCAGATATATTTCCTATTATTCTTTTCCGATAGGCCTCTCTCCTTGGATGAGATAGTCGATAAGTTGAAGGTGAGCAAAGGCAACGTCAGCGTTAACATCAGGATTCTGGAAAGCTGGGGGGCGGTTCGCCCAATTCTTATCCGCGGCTCAAGAAAAGATCATTATGAAGCAAACCTCGACATAAAGAAGATACTCCTGTCGCGTGTCAAGGATAGCCTGACGAGGAGATTAAGCCACGCCAACAACATAATGCAGACTTTTAAGGATGAGTTGAAGGGCCAGAACAACAAAAACGGGGATAGGACGGCCATAAAGCTGCATCAGGACAGGATGAAGAGGATAGAGGATTTAGGCAACATGGCCAGAAAGGGCCTGAAGATAATCGATGCATTTTTTATATAGGACCGTTAACAAAGGAGTCTCTAAAAATATCTCATGATTTTAGGCGTTATACCAGCACGCGGTGGAAGCAAGGGAGTCCCAAGGAAAAATATCAGGTCGATTGCCGGCAAACCGCTAGTCGCATGGACCATAGAGGCCGCGAAGATATCGGCCCTCTTGGACCGTTTTGTGGTATCGACCGAAGATAGCGAGATAGCCAGCATATCCAAAAGATACGGTGCCGAAGTGATAGACCGGCCAAAGGAGCTTGCCGCGGACGATGCTACCACCCTCTCCGTTTTACAGCATGTCTTATCGCTGATAGATGCGGAGGCGATCGTAGTTTTACAGCCGACGTCGCCAGTGCGTGATGATAATCTTATAGACAACTGCATACGCCGGTTTCTAGACAGCGGTGCCGACAATCTGGCAACCGGATTCATCTGCAAATTTATGGAATATGGTACTTATGATCAGAGGCGGCAGGGTTTAAAGGGTTTCTTTTATGACGATGGCAACGTCTATGTCATAAAATCCAGCCTTATCAAAGAAGGCAAGATGTTCGGCAAGAAGGTCGAGCGTTTCATAACAACGCGGCAGGAGAATTTTGAGGTTGACGATGAATTCGATCTTTGGCTGACAGAGCAGATATTGCTTAAACGCCTTTCCTTTAGAAAAGGGGCGCAATAATGAACGTGCTTTCAATAGTCTGGGGAACTTGCTCTACGGCAGCCGTTCTTAGAGACGGGGAAGTGGTCGCCTGCGCCAGCGAAGAGCGATTTTCACGCATCAAGAACGATGACTCCTATCCCTACCATGCCATAGAGGCGGTTCTGGCAGTTGGCGGCGTCGATTCCGGCCAGATAGATCTTGTGGCATTTTTGGGAAAAAGCTTTCCTGCCGCAGACCTATTATGTCATAAATGGTCCAGATTTTCAACTTTCGATCGTATGGAGGAACAGCATAGATACTGGTATCCGAAATTTTATGAAAAAAAGGACCTTAATTTCTTAGAGGTTTTTAAGGATAAGATAGATGCCTCACAATATCCGGGCGAGTGGGAAGATGTTATCTATTTTCTAAAGGACAGCGATCAGAAAGATGCCGATGGCTTTTTTCAAGAATTCAGGCGCCGCGTTGTTTATAAACATCTTGGTATAGATCCGAAAAAGATAATCTTCACTAACCATCATTTCTCTCACGCCTGTTATGCTTATTACGCAAGCCCGATAGAGAAGGATAAGGTGCTTCTCTTGACCGCGGATGCCTGGGGCGATGGCGCGAACGCGACGGTCAGCATAGCAGAGAAGGGCCGCATAGACCAGATCTCAAGTTCCAGTAATTTCATCATAGGCCGGCTCTATAGATACATAACTCTTCTTCTTGGAATGAAGCCGGATGAACATGAATACAAGGTGATGGGCTTGGCCGCCTATTCAAAACCGGAATATTACCGCAGGGCATTATCTGTATTCGAAAATACTATGTATATCGATGGGTTGGGATTCGCCTATCACGAGAAGCCTGCCGACCTTTATTTTTATTTTAAAGATAAGCTCGAGGGGTTCAGATTCGACTCTATCGCCGGCGCGATTCAAAAGTACACCGAAGACACCATGAGGCAGTGGACGCATAATGCGTTAAAGATGACGGGGGCTAGAACGTTATGTTTCGGCGGCGGCGTCGCCATGAATATTAAGGCTATAATGGAGATCGCAGGACTTCCGGAACTGGATGAGATATTCATATGCCCGACCCCATCCGACGAATCGCTCGCTATAGGCGCCGGCTATGCCGCGATGCATGATATATGCCTTTCCAAAAAACAAGACCCGCGTCGTCATCTTAAGCCGTTAAGGAATGCTTATCTCGGACCCGAGTCAGATCCGGATGAGACCGAATCCGTTATAACGCAGGCCAAGGCAAAGGGATATAGTATAAGTGATGGACGTAATCCAGGATATGTTGCCCGGGTGATTGCGGATGGGAAGATTGTAGGAAGGTGTTATGGTAGAAGCGAATTCGGCGCCAGGGCGCTCGGCAATCGTTCCATACTCGCTGACCCGAGGAATCCAAATGTCATAAAAAATATTAACGAGAAGATAAAATGTCGGGATTTCTGGATGCCCTTTGCCCCTTCGATACTCTCGGAGGCACAGGATCAGTATTTGGTAAATCCAAAAAGGATCAAGGCTCCATATATGACAGTGGCCTTTGAGACGAAGCCAAAGGCCCATGAGGACCTCAAGGCGGCTATACACCAGTACGACCTAACGGTCCGTCCGCAGGTCGTCGATAAAAACGATAATCCAGAATATCATAATCTGATTTCAGAATACCGTAACTTAACAGGGATCGGTGCGCTTCTAAATACATCTTTTAATGTTCATGGCGAGCCTATAATCCAGACGCCGAATGATGCGTTCAGAGTATTTGAGAGAACCAATCTTGACGCGCTTATGTTCGATGGGTGCTTGGTCGAGCGAAATAAAAAAGAGTGAGGGTTAATGTGGTAAACCAACAAAATTTTAAGATAAACTTTAGCGGCAGGGGGCATGATTATACTAAAGAGGAGATAAACAGCGTAGTGGAGGCGATGGAGAGAGCCGATCCGCTTACTCAAGGCAAATATCAGATGGCATTCGAGAGTAAGTTCGCCAAGTGGAATGGAAGCAGAAATTGCTTTGCTGTGTCAAATTGCACGGCAGCGCTTGAGCTGGCAGCGTTACTTTGCAGGTTGAAAGAGGGAGATGAGGTTATATTGCCGGCCCATACCTTTTGTGCTACGGCGATCCCGTTCGCAAGGACAGACGCCAAACTTGTATGGGCAGATATAGATTTAGACAGGCGCACGATCACGCGTCAGACGATAGCGCCTCTTATTACAAAACGGACAAAGGTTATTGTGGCGGTCCATCTCTACGGATTGATGGCGCCGATGCCTGATATTATGGAATTGGCAAAACTATACAACCTGATAGTAGTCGAAGATTGTGCTCAATCACCGGGGGCTAAGATAGATGGGGTTAAGGCGGGCAATTTCGGTGATTTCGCCTGTTTCAGTTTTCATACGCATAAAAATATGTCCACGCTTGGAGAGGGCGGAATGCTCATCGTAAAGGACGATCGGCTCTCAAAACACATTCCTGGCTTGAGGCATAACGGCATAAGGCCCTTCGATTATGAACGAAAACGGTATTGGGTGCCTGCCATGGGGAATGTGGATTTTGATATCGACAATCTATGGCCGTACAATTTTTGTATTAGCGAGATACAATGCGCGGTCGGCATTAGACTGCTTGACCGTCTCGAGGCGATGAATGAAGAGCGAAATAGGCGGGCAGGGAAGATCATCGGCGCATTGAAGGATTGTCCCGAACTTATATTTCAAAAAGTTCCAAAAGGTTATTTTCATTGTTACCACCTGCTTTCCGCGATGTATGATGGCCGTCCTTACGGCAGAACCAACCATGATTTCATCGAGAGGATGGCAAATACCTACCGCATAAAGGTAATAGTGCAGTATTATCCGCTTTACAGATATCCGATGTTCATCAAGGCAGGTTTTGGGAAAGCGGACTGCCCTAATACGAACACCTTTTTCGATAATATGGTCTCATTCCCTTTTCACCACTGGATGACCGAGAACGAAATAGATTACATGATAGACTCTACAAAGAAGACGTTAAATTATTTGAGTGGCAAATAACCTATGCCGCAATTTTCCGTAACGACCAGAATCTGCCTTGGCAAAGACACGACGAAAGAGGCCTCGAGGCATATGAAGGCTCTTGCATTGAATAAGCCCATCTTTATCGTAGATAAAAATGTTCAAGAGTCGAAAGCTTTTTTGCGGTTGGTCAATGATTTTGAAAAAGAAGAGATTAGGGTCGCAGGCATAGAGCCGGTCGATGCTTCCAGTGAGCCGACATATGAATTTGTTGACATGTATGCCGATTCGTTAAGAAAAAAGACCTTTGTCGCCATAATCGCTGTTGGCGGCGGCAGCGTAATGGATCTTGCGAAAGGGGTAGGCATCCTGTTAAAGAACCCTGGGAAGGCCGTTGAATACCGAGGCATGGACAAGGTTAAGGCTCAGGGCATTCCTGTGGTTTGTTATCCCACGACGGCAGGCACAGGGTCAGAGGTTACGCACACGGCAAGTTTTATAGACGAAGCCTCTAAGACGAAACTCGGCATCAACGGCAGGAACGTTTCGTCCCTATTCGGAGTTCTGATGCCGGAATTGACATTTTCCTGTCCCCGTGAGGTTACTATATCTTCGGGATTGGACGCAATGCTGCACGCGATCGAGGCCGCTTCAGCCAGGACAGCAAGCGCCGTTACCATTATGCTGGGCAGTCACGCGTTTTCGTTATTATATAAGAATTTTCGAAATGTTTTACGAGAACCGGACAATTATGCGGCGAGAGAAGGCATGCTCTTAGGAAGCTACTATGCAGGCGTAGCCATGATGAATGCCGGCGGCGGCCCGGCAAGCGGCATATCCTATCCGCTCGGCGTTCATTACAAAATCCCGCATGGCTTGGCCGGCGGCATATTTCTGCCTCACATTTTTGAATATAATGTCTCAAGAGGCTATTCGGGGTATGTCGAAGTTTACGATCACCTCCCGGATTCAGACGCATCTTTAAAAACCGCTGATAAGTCCAGAGATTTTGTTGTCAAATTCAGGAAGTTTTACAATGATATCGGTGCGCCAAAAAGGCTGTTAGGCTACGGCATCACCAAGACGGATATAGGCAAGTTGGTAAATTTGACAATGGAGCAAAGATTTGACAATCTGGAACTGAACCCCCTCCCTTTTGGACGAAATGAATTGGCACATTTGTTGGAAAAAGTTATTTAATCTATTTTTGATAGGAGCATTAGGATGGGCTGTTTGAAGATATATGACCGAAAAATCAGCGAGGGCGCTCCGGTATTCATCATCGCTGAAGCAGCTGATAATCATCTGGGGAATATGGCGACAGCAAGAGAGATGATACGGCAGGCGAAGTCCGCCGGCGCGGATTGTATCAAGTTTCAACATCACCTTCCCGACGAGGAGATGCTTCCGGATATCCCGATGTCTGATAATTTTGAGGAACCTCTCTATGAATTCTTAAAGAAAAACGCCATTACCATTGAACAGCATAGAGAATTGAAGGCGTGCTGTGAAAAGGCGGGAATAATCTATCTATGCACGCCGTTCAGTTATAAAGCAGCTCTGGAACTTGATTCCATAGGCGTTGAGGCATTCAAGATCGGATCGGGTGAATTTACGGATCTCGTCTCTTTAAGAAAAATAGCAGAGCTCAATAAGCCGATGATCCTATCAACCGGCATGAGCACACCAGATGAGATAAGGGAAACCTATAACTTCTTAAAGCAACTTGATGCAAATTTCGGCTTTATGAACTGCGTCTCCGAATATCCGCCCATTTATGAGGACATGAACATAGGATTTATCATGGCGCTTATCGATGAATTTCCCGACATCGTAATAGGGCATTCGGATCACACGCCGGATCTTTACACTTCATTTGCAGCAGTTGCTCTGGGGGCCAGGATGATCGAGAAACATATAACCTTGGACAAGCATCAAAAAGGGCCGGATCGTTCTGTATCTATTGACATGAAGGACCTGACACAGCTCGTTGACGGGATTCGTAAGATTGAAAAGACCTTAGGAAGAGAGAAGACGGTGCACGAAAGAGAGAAACAGATCCGTCAGTGGGCGCTGCGAAGCGTAGTGACCACACATGATATACCTGCCGGGACGCTGATTAAAAGCGAAATGCTTTGGACGAAAAGGCCTGGGACAGGCATACCATCCCGTGAGCTCCATAATTTTATCGGCAAAAGGGCTAAATGTTTTATAAAAGCGAACACGCTGCTGAGGAGACAAGATGTCGAATAAACAATCCAAGAAGAGAAAGATATTATTCGTAACCGGTTCAAGAGGCGAATACGGCTATATACGGCCTGTTCTAAAATTGATCAAGGATTCGCCATCGCTCGAGGCGGAAGTGCTTGCCACCAATATGCACCTTCTTTCGGAGTTCGGCAACAGCGTAAATGAATTTTTCTATGATGATATTAAAGTGGATCAGAAGGTTTATATGGCACTGGCCGGCTATACTAATGCCACGATGGTGAAATCGCTTGGAGTATTTATGCTGTCGATGTCCGATATCTTACACAATAAAAGGCCGGATCTTATTCTTTTGGCTGGGGACAGGGGCGAACAGCTTGTTGCGGCGATCGCTGGAGCACATATGAACATCCCTATCGCCCACATTCAGGCCGGGGAACTGTCCGGAAATGTCGATGGGTTAATGCGGCATGCGATAACGCACTTCGCACATATTCATTTCGCCTCTAATGAAGATGCGGAAAGAAGGCTTATAAAGATGGGCGAGCAGCCCTTTCGCGTTTTAAGGGTAGGTGCCCCACAGCTCGATGAGTTCATCCTGGGCGAGATCGCATCGCCGGAAAAGATCGCAGAAAGATTTTCTCTGAATCTGAAAAAACCACTGATATTAGTTGTCCAGCATCCTATCACTGAACAGGCCGCCAGCGCCGGCCAGCAGATGATGGAGACTATGCAGGCAGTCATATCCTTTGGGCTTCAAACGGTAGTTGTATATCCGAATAATGACGCAGGCTCTACCGCAATCCAGGAATGCATTGAAGCCAATCGCACCATAAATATCAGAGTGGAAAGGAATGTTTCGAGGCACACTTACGGCGGGCTTTTGAATGTGGCCAGCGTGATCGTCGGCAACTCATCAAGCGGCATAATCGAGGGGCCTTCCTTTGAGCTGCCCGCTGTTAACATCGGCAGACGCCAGGAAGGCCGTTTTCAAGCAAGCAATGTCATCAATGTGGCACAGCATGACCATAAAGCGATAAAATTAGCTTTAAAAAGGGCGCTTTCGAAAGAGTTCAGAGATTTATTAAAAAATATGGTTAATCCGTACGGCGATGGCCGCGCGAGCAAGCGGATTTTAAAGGTTCTTGAAACCATGCCGATCGACGAGAAGCTTCTTTTTAAGAAGAATACATATTAATGAAGGGAGAGGCATTATGTTAAAGGATATTGAGAAACTGAAATATGTGGCGGACATTGACAGCAGCATCGAAGAGGCGTGGACGATGATCGAGGCGAACAGGCATCGCAGCGTGGTTGTTGTAGATAAGGGCAAGGCGGTAGGAACCTTGAGCGATGGAGATTTGAGGAAGGCGATGCTTGCCAGACGGCTTCTCAGCACCTCAGTAAAAGAGGTGATGAATACGAATTTCATATTTTTAACCCAAGATAAGAAGGCCGAGGCGGAGAAGATTTTTCAGAAGAGAGATATATTCTTGATACCGATCGTTGACGACCGGATGAAGCTGGTCGATATATGGACTGCGCCGTTAAAATTATGACTTCCGCCTTAGGAAAGGAGCTGCCGATGATAAAATTTTTGAATGGAAAGAAGGTTTACCTGAGAGGCTTAACCAAGGAGGACTGCCAGGGGCAGTATCTGGATATGGCAAACGATGCCGATTACTTATCCTTCGTTGAGATAGGATATCGTCCCCTATCCTCGGCCGATCTGGAGAGGTATATCGAATCGAATAATAATCCTTCAAATCTATTGCTGGGGATTTTTGAAAATAAGACCGATGTGCATGTCGGAAATATCCATTTGAGCCAGATAAAGCCGCATCACAACAATTGCGCATTCGGAATTGTCATGCATAGAGCTTATGCAAGTAAGGGTTATGCAACGGAAGCAACGCATTTGGTGGTCGATCATACTTTCAAGGTTATGAATATCCACCGCATACAGTTTAACGTTGTCGATAAAAATATTAAGGCAATTAAATTGTATGAGGGACTCGGCGCCGTGAAAGAAGGGATGCAGAGAGAGGCTTTCTATCTTGATAATAGGTATCACGATATAGTCAATTATGGGCTCTTGAAAGACGAATACTATAAGAACTTAAAAGGAGCGTTTCAAGATAGGAGATTCAAATGATCATCGATGAGGTTCTTGACAGGCAGATGGCTGCGCAGCCCAAGGAGGTCTTTTATTGCAAAAGATGCGTTAATTCAAATCAGAGGCCAAGGCTTAAATTTAACGCGGAAGGTATTTGCGATGCCTGTCAATATGCTGATGAAAAACATCACATTATAGATTGGAAGGCCAGAGAGGCTCTCTTGAGGGCGCTTTTGGATAAACATGGGTCAAGGGATGGCAGATATGATGTCATCGTTCCCGGAAGCGGCGGCAAGGATAGCGGTTATGTTACGCATCAGCTAAAATACGTCTACGGAATGCATCCTTTGACCGTTACATGGACTCCCCATATGTTTACGGATATAGGATGGAAGAATCTGCAGGGCTTTATCGACTCTGGTTTCGACAATATTCTTTTTAGACCTAACAATATTCTTCATAGAAAGATATCGCGCCTTGCTCTCGAATTATTGGGAGATTCTTTTGAAGGCTGGAGTTACGGAATGAAGGCCTTTCCATTGCACTTGGCAATAAGATATCAAATCCCGCTTATATTTTACGGCGAGAACCAGGCGGCTGAATACGGTGGTCTCGTCGAGTCTAAATATAAATCGCACGATCTCTTCAGCGACTGGGTCCACGTGGCCTACAAAGGTCAGAGAGGGGTGGATACGCTGATCGAAAAAGGGCTTCAGCATGGAAGGTTTACAAAAAAAGAGATAGAGGATAATGCGGCGACCATTGCTCTGTATAAACTGCCTGCCCTCGATCAGATAGAAAAACTAGGCCTCGAGAGCCACTGGCTATCTTATTATAAAAAGTGGGTTCCACAGGAGAATTATTATTACGCTCAAAAATACTGCGGATTCGAACCCAACCCGGAAGGCAGGTCCGAAGGTACTTACTCCAAATATGCCAGCCTTGATGACAAGACAGACGGATTTCATTTTTATATGCAGTTTATAAAATTTGGATTCGGACGATGCACTTCAGAGGCATCTATGGAAATAAGGTGCGGGCATATTACCAGGAAAGAAGCGGTAGCCTTGGTTCGTAAGTACGATGGAGAATTTCCGAAGAGATATTTTACGGAATATCTGCAATATCTGAACATTACCGAAGAAGAGTTCTGGCGGATAGTCGATAAATTCAGACCGCCCCATCTTTGGCAAAAGGTAAATAACCAGTGGAGACTTAAATATCAGGTTGAATAATGCGTAATATCCGGATCATACCAAGATTGGACATCAAGGGCCCTAACGTTATAAAGGGCGTTCATCTTGAGTGTCTGCGGATCGTGGGCAACCCAGAAGTTTTGGCCACAAAATATTACAGTGAGGGGGCCGACGAGATCATATACATGGATATAGTGGCCAGTTTATACGGTCGCAGGAATCTGATAGATATAGTGGAAAAAGTCTCCGAGGATATCTTCATACCATTGACGGCAGGCGGCGGCGTTCGCTCGCTTGAAGATATAAATAATCTATTGCGAGCCGGCGCAGATAAGGTGGCGATAAACAGCTGGCTAATTCAAAATCCGGATTTTGTAGACACATCTGTGAAATTGTTCGGCTCTCAATGCATCGTGGGGTCCATAGAAGCAAAAAGGATGCCGTCAGGCGAGTGGATGGCTTTTTATAATAACGGACGGGAATTTTCAGGCAAGGATGCCATAAAATGGGCTAAAGAATTGGCAGGGCGCGGAATAGGAGAGTTATTGGTTACATCGATCGATCAGGAGGGAACCAGAAGAGGCTATGACTACGAATTGATAGCCAAGATATCATCGATAGTGGATATTCCGGTAGTTGCAAGCGGTGGGGCAGGCACATTGCAGGACATAGAGGATATAATCTACAAAGGAAAGGCCGATGCAGTAGCCATTGCCTCACTTTTTCACTATAATGACCTTAAGATAGGTGAAGTTAAAAAATTCTTAAATAGAACTGCAGCAAGCATGAGCGGGGTATAGCGTTGTCATCAAATATTTTTGTTATCGATTATGGTATTGGCAACCTGCATAGCGTCGAGAAAGCGGTGTCCTATTTAAACGCAGGCGCCAGAGTCATAGATAAGCCGGAGGGAATCGAATCCGCCCGAGGCCTGATACTTCCCGGCGTAGGCGCTTTTGGGGATGGCATGCGTCTCTTAGGAGAACGAGGCTTCGTTGAGCCTTTGAAGAGATACGCCAGAAGCGGAAGGCCGTTATTGGGCATATGCCTTGGCATGCAATTTTTATTTTCTCATAGCGAGGAATTTGGAGCGCATAGAGGCCTGGATCTGATAGGCGGAAGAGTTGTTCGCATCGGTCCTAAAAAAATAGAGGATGGTTTTAATTATAAGGTACCGCATATCGGCTGGAACAGGCTGATCTTGCCACCTGAATTTAAGCCGAGTTGGGAGAATACCATTTTAGACGGCATCAGCGAAAACGAAGAGCTCTACTTCGTCCACTCATTCACGGCCCTTCCAGATGACAGTTCGACCGTCTTGGCTTATACCGAATACGGGGGAAATCTTATCGTTGCCGCCGTTAAGAATGGCAATATCTATGGATGTCAGTTTCATCCTGAAAAGAGTAGACAAACCGGTATAAGGATTCTGCAAAATTTTGTAAATATAGCATCGAATTATAAAGATGCTTACGCGATCTCGAGATAGTTATGCATAAGGCTATTATTTATTTGACCAACCTGACCCATATAAATGACGGTATTCCGGCCACGGAATCGATCCCGTTGAATATAGGGTACTTAGCAGCCCACACAAAAAAAGTATTCGGCAATGAAGTGGATATCAAACTCTTCAACACTCATCTTGATCTTGTCGAGGCAGTAGAGAGGCGCAAGCCCCATATCCTTGCCGGCAGTAATTATTTATGGAATTCAAATCTATCGTATCATTACCTATCGCATTTCAAAAAGCGACATCCTGAGATGATAACTGTCATGGGCGGTCCCACGATCTCTTATAATCCACTGCGCAGGAAAGAGTTTTTGGATAAACGGAGATCGCTGGATTTCTACATAACGGGAGAGGGCGAGGCCGCCTTCGCTAATTTAGTGCAGGTATGCATAGATGGCGGCATGGATATAGATAAGATAAAAAAGAGAAATATAAGCGGCTGCTATTTTTTGAGCGAGGGCGAGATTATATCTGGCACGATGCCAGACCGCATAAGGTGTCTTGACACCATCCCATCCCCTTATCTCGGTGGTTATCTCGACAAATTTCTCGAGGGTGGATTTACCCCGATCCTACAAACGAATAGAGGATGCCCGTTTTCGTGCGCCTACTGCTGCAGTGCCGTAGATTATTACAATAAGGTTACGTTTTTCAGCACGGAGAGGGTTAAGGAGGAGATAGAATACGTTGCAAAAAGGGCGAAGAGCCCATCGGTCCACATACACGATGATAACTTCGGGATGTTTGAGCAGGATTATGAGATATGCAGGAAATTTAAAGAGGCACAAGAAAGTTATGGGTGGCCGGTTTACATCAGCGCTGCAACCGGGAAGAACAGCAAGGGCAGAATCGTCAGATGCGTGGAATTATTGGGCCCATCTATTATCTTCTCTGCATCGCTTCAGACCACAAACAAAGTCGCTTTAAAAAATATCGGAAGAGAAAATATCAGTTTGGATGATCTGATGTCGATTCAAGAGC
>JAHFGO010000020.1 GCA_023247385.1 Candidatus Omnitrophota bacterium
TGCCGTTGAAATGATTAACAATAAAAGCGTGATAGATAACCTTGCTATATTCTTTACAGAAGGAGCAGTTTTTTTCTTTCGTGCTTTTTGGCGATTTTTTTGATGAAAATAAGTATCCGCAATGTGAGCGTATAGTGCATCTTCTCTCAAATGAGGCTTTTTTAGTGTCTCGATTGTTTTGCTCATTTCTTAATTAAATATATACTAAAATATCAAAAATTACAAATATTTTCTAGAGAAATTTACACCATTTTTGAATATAGTAATACCATCCCCTTCCCCATTCTCACTCCGCTTATTTCTAGTCCAGTGGGGATGCTGAAAAGAAGTTATATGCCGCTCCGGATGCGGCATGAGGCCAAAAATTCGGCCAGTTCTATCACATATGCCTGCTATATTCTCTACAGAGCCATTGGGATTATAGGGATAGCCTTTCCGCATTCCATTTTCATCAACATATTCAAATACTATTAGATTTTCTTTTTTGAGCTGCGTTAACACATCTTTATCTCTCGGTATGAATTTCCCTTCTCCGTGCGCAACCGGCAGTTCTATTATACCATCTATTCCTTTAGTCCAAACGCATTTACTTTTGACTTTTGACTTTTGACTTTTGACTTTTTTAAGATGTACCCACCTGTCTTCAAATTTATCAGAATCATTTACTGTCAATGTCACCTCTATTGTGGAAAAAGAGCCTGAGAGGTTAGGAAGCAACCCAGCTTTTACAAGTATTTGAAAGCCATTACATATTCCGATGATCAGTTTACCGTCATTGATGAATTTTTGAATATCTTCCTCAAGCTTGAATTTTAATTCATTCGCCAATATCTTGCCGCTGGCTATGTCATCACCGTAAGTGAACCCTCCGGGTATTGCAAGGATTTGATAATCTTCTAGTTTCTTTTCTCGTTGGACAAGCTCATTTATATGGACAAGCTCTACATTGGCGCCTGCCGTTTCAAATGCGAATACTGTCTCTTTATCGCAATTTGTCCCAGCAGTTCTTATCACTATGACCAATACTTTTGACATATTTATTATAAATTCCTAAATGGATACTGCCACGAAGCTTTCAATGTATCGATATCTGTCTCGATTATCAGCTTCTCATCTATGCCAAAGATTTTGAAAGCCCTATCATTTCTGATATGGCCCAATCGCCATATGGGCATGTCCTTCATTGAGTCTATAAATCTGCCTTCATCCGACACCTCTACGATAAATCGTGTATTTGATTCCGAGAATAGCAAGATGTCGTTTCGCAAGAGGCTCTGCCCCTTTGGTGGATCGAAGGCGCCAAGATGTATGCTCATGCCAAATCCGCCTGCAAATGCCATTTCAGCCAATGCTACTGCCACGCCGCCATCCGAACAATCATGGCATGACCTGACATAGCGCTTTCCTATGGCTTTAGTCAAAGTATTCATTATGCGCCTGCCATATACCGGATCTACCCTCGGAACATTATTTCCATAAAAGCCGTTCATTTTATAATACTGGGAGCCGCCGAGCTCGTCATGTGTAAGACCAACGATGTAAATTATATTGCCAGGTTTTTTTGCATCCATACTAATGGCCTTGGAGATATTGTCCATAATTGATATACACGATATTAAAAGCGTCGGAGGTATGGAGATGGTCTTCTTGCCGGTTGAATATTCGTTATTTAGGCTGTCTTTGCCGGAGATAAATGGAACCTCGTAAGCTTTGGCAATATCATAACAAGCCTGCGATGCCTTTACCAGCGTTCCGAGCCTATCAGGTTTATTTGTATTGCCCCAGCAGAAATTGTCCAGAATAGCCGACTTTCTGATATCTCCACCGACAGCCACTGTCTGTCTCAATGCCTCGTCAATGACACTCGCTGCCATCCAGTAAGGATCTATCTTCCCGTAATCAGGATTTATACCGCACGAAAGTATTACTCCTTTCTTTGAACTTAAAATGGGTCTTGTAATGCACGCGTCTCCTGGTCCGTTATTTGGGCCATGGAGCGGCTTCAAGACGCTTCCACCCTGAACCTCATGGTCGTATTGTCTTATAATCCATTCTTTGGATGCAATATTAAGATTGGACAAGAGCTTTAAAAGATCCCCGGTGAGATCTTTTTTTGCTTTCATCATCGGCTCTTTAAATCGAGGCTTTCTCCAGACAGCCTTTCGTTTAATATTCGGTAGCCCGTCATGCAAAAACTTCATGTCGATATCGCACACGACATTGGCATCATATAAAAGCCTCAAGTTTCTATTCCCGGTAAATCTTCCTATTACAGTTGCCTCAACATCTTCCCTGTTGAATGTGTCTATCAATTCATTGATATTTTTCGGATCTACAGCCAACACCATCCTCTCCTGAGCTTCCGATATCCATATCTCATCATAACTTAAGCCGTTATATTTCAGCGGGACCTTCTCGAGATGCACTTCAGCACCCAGTTTCTCACCCATTTCGCCAACAGCGCTTGATAGGCCACCAGCCCCGCAGTCAGTTATCGCATTATAGAGATTTTTATCGCGGGCCTGCAAGATCGTATCGGTCAGCTTCTTCTCTTCTATCGGGTTTCCGATTTGGACTGCTGATCCGGATGACCCTTTGGATTGATGCGTGAGCTCTCCGGACGAGAATGTTGCCCCATGTATGCCGTCTCTTCCAGTCCTGCCGCCAACAACAACTATCAAATCCCCCCTTTTGACTTTCTTTAATGATTTATTTTTTGGCATTATTCCTACATTTCCGCAAAACACAAGAGGGTTTCCAACAAAATTTTCGTCAAATAACACTGCGCCGTTTGAAGTGGGTATGCCCATCCTGTTTCCGTAATCTCTTACGCCCGCCACTACGCCCTTCATTAGCCTTTTTGGATGTAATACCCCTTTTGGCAGTTTCCTATATGGATAATCAGGCGGCCCAAAACAGAATACATCTGTGTTTATGATTGGCTTCGCTCCTAATCCTGTTCCAAGCGGATCGCGAATGACGCCTCCGATGCCTGTTCCCGCACCGCCGTAAGGCTCCAGTGCTGACGGATGGTTATGCGTCTCAACTTTAAAACAGACATTATATTTTTCATCAAATCGTATAACCCCAGAATTGTCTTTAAACACAGAAACGCACCATGGCTTATCAAGCTCTTCCGTGACACGCATAATCGTTTTTTTCAATAAGTTCTTTATGGTACGGCCTTCAAACTCTATAAGGCCACGCAGCGTCTTGTGTCTGCAATGTTCTGACCACGTCTGGGCGAGCGTTTCAAGCTCGCAATCAGTCGGATCTCTCTTTAATTTTTTAAAATATTGCTTTATGGCCTTCATCTCTTCCAAGTTCAAGAAGAGCTGTCTCCCTCTGGATATCTTCTCCAGTTGGCCGGCGCTCGCACCCAGAATATTAATATAGCTTAATTTAAATTGATACGGCGATCCTTCGGAGATTATTTTGGATTGTCCAATGACAAGATGCTGAATTACTTTATTATATAAGATTTCTTCGGCTATGGAGCGGATGTCTTTATAAGATAGGCTTCCCTTAATGAGGTACTTTTTTGCAGTCTTTACAGCGCGAAGGCCTTTTACGCCTAAATCCGCTATGGCCTTTTTTGCGCTCGCCTCAACAGGATCCATGACGCCAGGATTATAAGCGACCTCGACTTCTTTAAACTCCTCGTCATTAAATGCTGTACCCTTATAATTATATTCCTGAGTGACAGGATCTATCAGGAGGTTTTCGCAAATAAATTTTACATCAGGCTCTTTTAGCTCGCCTTCCAGCAGGTATACCTGTACGGCATTTACTTCTTTAATCCTATTTTCAAAGCCAAGATCTGCGATCTCTCGTTTTATGCTCTCTCCTACAGCGTCGTAAAATCCTTCTTTTTCTCTAACCTCTATGCGCCAGGACATCTATTCCCATTCTATGGTCGAAGGTGGTTTCGAACTTATGTCATACACTACCCTGTTCACGCCTCTCACCTCATTGATGATCCTATTTGAAATCTTAGCCAAGGCGGCGTAAGGTATCCTCGCCCAGTCGGCTGTCATGCCATCGAGACTAGTGACCGCCCTTATCGCAACAACACTCTCGTAGGTTCTCTTATCCCCCATGACGCCTACTGATTTTACCGGAAGAAGGATTGCAAACGCCTGCCAAATTTTATCGTATAGCCCTTCCTTTCTTAAGGTAGAAATTAATCTATCGTCAACCTCTCTTAAGATATCGCACCGCTCTTGAGTAACATCGCCTATTATCCTTACAGCAAGGCCAGGGCCCGGGAACGGATGCCGGCCCAAAATTTCGGCAGGCATGCCTATCTCCTTGCCAACCTTTCTCACTTCATCTTTAAATAGATATTTTAACGGCTCGATAAGATTAAGCTGCATCTTCTTCGGCAGCCCTCCAACATTATGGTGGGTTTTGATAGTCGCGCTTGGGCCCCCAAATGTTGATCTGGATTCTATCAGGTCAGGATAAAGCGTGCCTTGTGCTAAAAACTTGACATCCCTAATTTTCTTCGCCTCACCCTCAAATACTCTAATGAATGTCTTACCGATAATTCTTCTCTTCTTTTCTGGATCCACCACTGTCTTTAAAGCCTTTATAAATTCTTTTGACGCATCAATGCATCTCAAATTTATCTTAAAATGTTTTTGAAAAAGGTCTCGTACCAGCCTTGCTTCGTTTTTACGCAATAACCCATTATCAACGAATATGCATACAAGCCTATGTCCGATCGCTTTTTTGATCAGCACGGCTGCAACAGACGAATCTACACCTCCGGAAAGGCCCAGCATGACCTTATCATCTCGAGTGAGTTTTCGTATATCTGCGATCGCCTCTTTAACGAAGGACTTCATTGACCAATCGCTTCGTGTGCCGCATATATCCTTGACAAAATTCTTTATTATACCCTTGCCAAATTGAGTGTGTGCTACTTCCGGATGAAACTGAACACCGAAAAGTTTCTTATCAAGATTGGCAAACGCGGCTATAGAGGTATTCTTCGAGCGGCCTATGCGTTTAAATCCACTAGGCATATATTTAACTTTGTCGCCATGACTCATCCATATCGTGCTCTTCTTCGGTATGCTTTTAAATAAAAGCTTGTGGTCTGTAACCGTGAGAATAGCCCGTCCGTATTCTCTTGAAGGGCTGCGTTCTACCATCCCACCTAAAGATTTTGCCATAAGTTGCATCCCATAGCATATGCCAAGCACGGGTATGCCTAATGAGAACATCCGGCCATCGCATATCGGTGCTTTTTTGTCATAGACACTTGACGGCCCGCCAGAGAGTATTATGCCTTTCACAGTTTTTTTGTTTATGTATTCTATGGATATAGTAGGAAGAACGATTTCACAATAGACTTCTAATTCCCTCACCTTTCGAGCGATCAACTGGTTATATTGGGAACCGAAATCTATAATTAATATAGTCTCGTTAGCCATTTCGCATATTACTTTTTAGTCAAGCCTATGCAGCGGGTCTGTTCAAGAGCCTTTTTAGAAGGAGGCTTGCATATTGTAGTCGGGTAATTCCCTGTAAAGCAGGCAGTGCAAAATTCCTCTTTCGAAAGCATCATGGAACTTAGCATTCCATCGAGACTTAAATATTTCAGGCTGTCAACGCCAATGAAGTTCTTTATCTCTTCTATAGTATGATTTGATGCTATAAGCTCTTTTTTTGTAGGAAAATCTATACCATAAAAGCAAGGCGATATAAGCGGAGGACAACTTACCCTCATATGAATTTCGTTTGCGCCAGCCTGCCTCAATGCCCTTACCCTTCCTCTGGAAGTTGTGCCGCGCACTATTGAATCCTCTACAATAACAATGCGTTTTCCTTTTAATGCGTCGCGCACAGGATTAAGCTTCACTTTTACTTTGAAATCCCTTATAAGTTGGCTTGGCTGTATGAAGGTTCTGCCAATATAATGGTTTCTTACAAAAGCCATTTCTAGAGGTATGTGTGATTCTTCAGCGTAACCAAGCGCAGCATAAGTTCCTGAGTCTGGTATTGGCATAACTATGTCAGCCGGCGCAGGATGTTCCTTAGCGAGGGCCTTTCCAAGATTTTTCCTCGTCAGATATACGCTCTTGGTGAATATGTTGCTATCAGGCCTTGCGAAATATATATATTCGAAAATACAAAAGGCATGTCGTTTGGATTCAGGAAGCTTCAGCGACATTAGACCATTCTTATCCAAGATTACTATCTCGCCAGGATCGACATCTCTTACATATGTTGCCTGAATCATGTCAAGCGCACATGTTTCGCTTGCCACAGCATAAGCGCTATCGAGCTTACCTATACAAAGCGGCCTGAAACCATAAGGATCTCTCATAGCATATATCGCATCGTTTATCATGATGACGAAAGAGTACGCCCCTTCCAGCCGTGAAACTATCGGAACTATTTTACCTCTGTAATTATTTTCATGATCCTTAACGAGAAAATGGACTATAAGTTCTGAATCCATGGTCGTTTGCAGAATGGAGCCGGCATCTTCAAGCTCATTTCTCAAGTCCACAGAGTTTGTGAGATTACCATTATGCGCAACAGCTATAAAGCCTTTCTTGTGATTTATAAGTAAAGGCTGCACATTTTTTACCATGCTTGAACCTGTAGTTGAGTACCTTACGTGGCCGATCGCTAGGGGTCCTTTAAGCTTTTTTAAATTGTCTTCTTTAAAGACATCGCCCACCAGACCCATTCCTTTATGCTGATAAATTTTTTTTCCATCGAAGCTAACGATTCCAGCGGATTCTTCTCCACGATGCTGTAATGCGTATAGTGAAAGGCATGCTAATTGGCTTGCGTCTTTATGGCCATATATTCCAACAACGCCGCAGTGCTCTCGCATCATCTCTCCTTATCGTTTAAGCCTCTTATGATATTCCTGTATAGGCTTAACTAAAATCTTCGGCCTTTTGATTAAATTTTCTATTCCATTGACAGTGGCCTGCGCGCCTGCAATAGTAGTGATCAGGGGTACGTTATATGAAATCGCGTGAGACCTGATCTTCGCCTCATCCTCTTTAGTTGCCTTTCCAGAAGGCGTGTTTATGATTAACATCACCTTGCCGTCTTTTATCAAATCTATTATGTTGGGCCTGCCCTCATATACCTTTGGTAATATCTGAACATCGATGTCACTGCTCTTCAGGGCATCGGCGGTTCCGGTTGTGGCCATAATGTTGAAACCAAGATCGGCAAGCTTTTTTGCGATGAAAAGGATGCTGCGCTTATCCTGATTTTTGACGCTGATGAATACGTTGCCCTTTGTTGGCAGCCTTTGTCCAGCTGCAATCTGGCTTTTCGCGTAAGCCGCACCAAATGTTGTGTCAACGCCCATGACCTCACCAGTTGATTTCATCTCTGGTCCGAGGATGGCATCGACTCCAGGAAACCTTATGAACGGAAATACAGACTCCTTTACTGCAACATAATCTATATTCTTCTCCTTTGTGAAAGCAAGCTCCTCCAAGGTTCTGCCGAGCATGATCTTGGTCGCAAGCTTTGCCAGGGGTACGCCTATCGCTTTACTTACAAACGGTACTGTTCGGCTTGCCCTCGGATTTACCTCCAGCACATATACGATATTATTCTTAACAGCATACTGGATATTCATCAAGCCTTTAACATCCAGCTCTTTTGCCATCGCATACGTATTCTTTTTTATGACTTCGATTATATCTTTTCCGAGCGTGTGGGGCGGCAATACCATGGCGCTATCACCGGAATGTATGCCAGCCTCCTCTATGTGCTCCATTATTCCGCCTATTACGCAGACCTTTCCATCTGCTATAGCATCGACATCCACCTCTATGGCATCCTCTAAAAACTTATCGATTAAAATAGGATGTTCAGGCGATGCGCTTAAAGCCTTCTCCATGTAGTCGGCCAAGCCTTTCTCATCATATACTATCTCCATTGCCCTGCCACCAAGCACATACGAAGGCCTCACAACCACCGGATAGCTTATCCTGTTTGCAACATCTCTTGCCTCTTCAAATGAAGTTGCAGTACCATTATCCGGCTGAATCAGTTTAAGTTTCTTTAACATATGCTGGAAGCGTTTTCGGTCTTCAGCTATATCTATAGAATCCGGGCTGGTTCCCAAAATATTAAGGCCTGAACGTGCAAGCGGGCATGATATGTTAAGGGGCGTCTGGCCCCCAAACTGCACTATCGCGCCTATCGGTTTTTCGATATCGACGATATTCAGCACATCCTCAACTGTCAATGGCTCGAAATATAACCTATCAGAGGTATCGTAATCTGTCGAAACTGTCTCTGGGTTACAATTTATCATTATGCTTTCGATGCCCTCTTCCTTTAATGCGTAAGAGGCATGGCAGCAGCAATAGTCAAACTCAATACCCTGGCCGATTCGATTAGGCCCGCCCCCGAGGATCAACACTTTCTTTTTCTCTGACATGCATTGCTCCAAAAATACCCGCCTTCCTGTATATGGTCTTATAGATAAGATAGCGTTCGGCGGGTTATTTGCCGAAGGCTATCTACCATGTAAAACCCAAGCCACGAAGGCAAACAAAAATGGCCAGCAGAAACTATAATTCTCCTGGCCACAACTTTTGAGGTTGCACGCTATTATTACTCGCCTTGTATCTTATGCTCCCATTTGCAATGGACATCCATATATTCCATAAACAAAATGAATTTTAACATAAGTGATATTAAGTGTCAAGCCCGAAGATTATATTGTGTGGTATTATGGACTGGTGGCAGCCTGCGAGACAGGATAGAGAGTATGCGGTTTTATTTTACAATCGTTTAATATCGCATTTATGCCGGGTAATACTTGAAGAGTTACGGCAGGGTTATTAAAATTTACCTCAAAAAGAGTTGCTACTTTTGGCTGGTAACGGTATTCTTCTGTCAAAAAGATTCTAATTATGAAATGTTTATCGCCGATGGAGACTGGATAATGGCGCGTCCAGCCTTTTTTGCCGATGTCGATATGCTCGAGATCAAATCGTGCCTGTGAATTAACTGATGCGCTGCCATACTCTTTTATCAAGGCCTCTTTGGAACATCTTTCTAAAGCGTCAGACTTATAAATAGACAGCGCCAAACAAAATACGTCATATAAATCTCGGAAGTAATTGTTGGTTTCGTTTAAACTAACTTTTGTAGGAGGGCTTAGTACCCAGGTTTCTGCAGATAACTCATGAATGGATGTAATGGCTGGAACCAGCAAAAAGATAGCCGCTATTATGGACAATCTTTTCTTGTTCACAAAGCCTCGTATTATATTAATAATATATCATAAAATATAGATTTTGCAAGACCTTATTCTTCATTCCCCTATAATCTTAATGAGAACTCTCTTCTTACGCTGGCCATCAAACTCACCGTAAAAGATTTGTTCCCACGGTCCGAAATCAAGTCCGCCGCCAGTTATAGCCACAACTACCTCTCTGCCCATCACAGTCCTTTTTAGATGAGAATCGCCGTTATCCTCCCCGGATAGGTTATGTTTATACTTGTCCTTTCCATAAGGTGCGAGTTTCTCAAGCCAAGTGCTGAAATCCTGATGCAGACCGCTTTCGTCGTCATTTATAAAAACGCTTGCGGTGATATGCATTGCGTTAACAAGACACAATCCTTCCTTCACCCCGCTCTTCTTTACAGACTCCTCCACTTGATGTGTAATGTTAATGAACTCTTGCTTACTTTTCGTGTGGAAGTATAAATGCTCGGTGTGCGATTTCATATTACTTGTCGTACGTGGAATAATAATAAGGCGTATAGGCCTGAAATTCCGCGGCGCAGGTATCTACAAGTTTAAAATCTGGATCGATATTATAAGATTTGCGTAATTTGAGTATCTCCTCTTCGGTTCTTTTTGTGAGTATTCCTATCTGGTAATCGCTAAACCCGAACTGTTTTGCAGTAATCAATAGCTCCTTCGTTAAGCTGTCTTTCTTTTTTATAATCTCCCGCTCGAGATCCACGATCTCTTTTATATTATATAAAAACCACTTGTCGATTTTGGTCAATTCATAAATTTTATCTATGCTGATATTCGCTCTTATCGCATCACCTATGTAAAAGACCCTCTCTGCATTAGGCAGTCTCAGCTTTTCATATATTGTAACCAATATATCATTATCCGCCTGTATCTCTGTAAAAGGGTCCTCGAATAAGATACTTTCCAGACCATATTTTTTTATCTCCAAAGAGCGCAGCCCTTTTTGTAAAGCTTCCTTGAATGTCCTGCCAATTGACATAGCCTCTCCAACCGATTTCATTGAAATTGTTAGTGTCGGATCGGCGGAAGGGAATTTTTCAAAAGTGAAGCGAGGTATTTTAACTACGCAATAATCGATGGCAGGCTCAAAACATGCAGGAGTCTTTTTTGTGATGTCATTCGGTATCTCATCCAGCGTATAACCGACAGCCAGTTTTGCGGCGATCTTTGCGATAGGAAAACCGGTTGCTTTAGAAGCCAAGGCCGAACTTCTCGACACTCTCGGATTCATTTCAATTATGACCATCCGCCCTGTATCGGGATGGATAGCGAACTGTATATTCGAACCACCAGTCTCAACACCAATTTCCCTTATGCAGCTAATGGCGGCATCTCGCATCGCCTGATATTCTTTATCCGTCAACGTCTGAACAGGAGCTACAGTTATGCTGTCTCCGGTATGGATTCCCATTGGATCAAAGTTTTCAATCGAACATATTATCACAACGTTGTCTTTTAGGTCGCGCATCACCTCCAATTCGAATTCTTTCCAGCCGATTACAGATTCCTCTATCAGAATTTCGCTTATCATGCTGGATTCTAGGCCGATCTTGGCCAACTCTTTGAATTCTTCTATATTGTATGCAACGCTGCCACCGGTTCCGCCTAAAGTAAAACTTGGCCTGATTATGACAGGAAACCCTATTCTTTCGGCAACCTTGCAGGCCTGGCTTAAATTATACGCCCTGTCGCTTTTCGGCAAATCCAGTCCGATACGCTGCATTGCCTCTTTAAATAAATACCTGTCTTCGGCTTTTTTTATCGCCTTTACGTTTGCACCTATAGTCTGAACTCTATATTTTTTTAATATTCCGGCATCTGCTAATCCGACTGCTGTGTTAAGGGCAGTCTGGCCGCCCAATGTGGGCAGAAGCGCATCTGGCCTTTCTTCGGCTATAATCTTCCCTACCACATCAACAGTTATTGGCTCAATATAAGTCTTGTCAGCCATATCAGGATCCGTCATAATAGTTGCAGGATTTGAATTTATCAGGATAATCGTATAGCCTTCCTGCTTCAAAACCTTGCATGCCTGGGAACCGGAATAGTCGAATTCGCACGCCTGGCCTATCGTGATAGGCCCTGAACCTATAATCAGTATCTTCTTGATGTCGCGTCGTTTTGGCATAGTGATTAAATTTAGAATTTAAAGTTTAAAATGAAAAATTATAATTTAAAATTTTAAATTTTGGTTTTACATTCTAAATTTTGAATTTTTCATTAAATCTACAAACTTAGCAAATAGGTATTCCGCATCATGCGGCCCCGGAGAGGCCTCCGGGTGAAACTGCACAGAAAATATCGGCAGCTTCTTGTGTCTCATCCCCTCCAGGGTATGGTCATTTAAATTCATATGGGTTATCTCTATCTCTTTTTTATTTAAAGTATCTATATCTACGCAAAAACCGTGGTTCTGAACGGTTATTGCGACCTTGCCTGTCTTTATATCTTTTACCGGATGATTTCCACCGTGGTGGCCGAATTTCAGTTTGAACGTCTTGGCGCCGAATGCCTGTCCAAGCATCTGATGCCCCAGACAAATTCCAAATATAGGAATTTTGCCTATAAGTTCCCGGGTAGTCTTGACGACATATGGCACTGCCGCCGGGTCACCAGGCCCGTTTGATAGTAATATGCCATTAGGTCTTAAGCCTAATATTTCCTGGCTCGAGGCATGCGGCGGCACTATGGTGATCTTGCAACTATTTTTTGCAAGCTCTCTTAATTGGTTAAATTTTATACCGCAATCAATCGCAACGACCTTATGGTGGCCAGTTTGATTCCACTCGTATTTTTTTTCGGTTACAACCTCTTTTACCAGGTCAAGGCCTAACAGGCCGCGTGATTGGCCAGCCTTTTTTACAAGGTTCGTTTCATCCATATCCGTTGTCGATATGACTGCCTTAAGTTCACCAGATTGTCTTATGTGAAGCGTGAGTTCACGTGTGTCAACGCCTTCGATACCTATTATATCGTTGGCTTTAAGGTAATCGCCCAGAGATTTTTTGCTTCGCCAATTACTGGCAATCTTACTGCATTCTTTTACGACAAAACCCTCGACAAATGGCTTGCGGGATTCGATGTCATCTTCATTCACACCGTAATTTCCTATCAATGGATACGTCATCGTGACTATCTGACCCTTATACGAAGGATCCGTGAGTATCTCCTGATACCCTGTCATGCTGGTATTGAAGACAACTTCACCATACCGTTCGCCGCTAGCCCCGAAGGACTGGCCCCTATAAATTTTACCATCTTCTAAAGCCAGTATCGCATTCACGTTTTCTTTTCCTGAAATTTTAGCGCGGCGTTAATGAAATCCCTGAAGAGAGGATGCGGCTTATCCGGTTTTGACTTGAACTCCGGATGATATTGCACCGCTATGAAATAAGGATGGTCCTTTAGCTCCACTATCTCTACAAGATTTTTCTTCTGATAGATTCCTGAAAATACCATCCCCTTCTTTTCCAATACCTTTCGATATTTATTATTGAATTCAAATCTGTGACGGTGGCGTTCCGAGACCAATTCCTTCTTATAAACTTTGGAAGCCAATGAGCCTCTTTTTAATCTACATGGATAAGCCCCCAGACGCATCGTGCCGCCCATATCCTTAATCTTTTTTTGCTCTTCAAGCAGGCTTATTACAGGATAGCGGGTCTTTGGGTTAAATTCAGTAGAATTTGCACCCACCAGGCCGCATACGTTTCTCGAAAATTCTATAACGGAACACTGCATCCCGAGGCACAGGCCAAGCAGCGGAATATGATTTTCTCTTGCAAATCTAACGGCTGCAATCTTACCCTCGATGCCTCGGTAACCGAAGCCTCCTGGGATCAGCGCTCCCGAAACATCTTTCAAAAATTTTTCTGCTCCCACTTTTTCAATGTCTTCAGAATCTATCCTTTTAAGGATGACCTTCGCATTGTTATAAATTCCGGCATGGTTCAGTGCCTCGTATATAGATTTATAAGCGTCCTGAAGGCCTATATATTTACCAACGACTGCAATATGTACTTTATGTTTTGGATAGAGCTCTTTTTCTACGACATTTTTATACCAATCTTTTAAATCCATTGTTTTACAATGCAGGTTGAAATGAGTTAGGATTATTTTGTCCAGCCCTTGCTCTTTGAAAATTAATGGAATCTGGTAAATGGATTCCGCATCCCTTGCCTCAATGACAGCATCCTTCCTGACATTACAAAATAGAGATATCTTCTCCTTTATGTCTTCGGACAACGGCTTTTCTGTCCGGCATATTAAGACGTCAGGCTGTATGCCTATCTCCCGCAATTTTCCCACGCTATGCTGGGTAGGTTTGGTCTTTATCTCATCCGCACTCTTTACATATGGGATAAGCGTGAGATGTATATATAGGACATTATCGAAACCGACATCCAACCTAAACTGCCTTGCTGCTTCGAGAAACGGCAGGCTTTCGATGTCGCCAACGGTTCCGCCTATCTCTATTATCACGACATCGGCTTTCAAAACTTGAGCGGCTTTTTTGATTCTCTCTTTTATCTCATTAGTTATATGCGGTATGACTTGGATGGTTTTACCCAGATAGTCGCCGCGCCTTTCTTTCGCAATTACCGCATTGTAAACCTGGCCCGTGGTTACATTATTAAATTTCGTTGT
Organism: Candidatus Omnitrophota bacterium; assembly: GCA_023247385.1. Classification (GTDB taxonomy): domain Bacteria; phylum Omnitrophota; class Gorgyraeia; order 2-01-FULL-45-10; family 2-01-FULL-45-10; genus JAHFGO01. The sequence goes on from JAHFGO010000020.1 coordinate 13,919, forward strand.
CTCGGTCAATGTGAATCTCTCATAATGACCCAGATCCAGGTCTGTCTCTGCGCCGTCTTCGGTTACGTATACTTCTCCATGCTGGTACGGGTTCATTGTGCCTGGATCAACATTTATATACGGATCGAGCTTAACAAGCGCTATTTTTAAACCACGCGATTCCAGTATCTTGCCGATAGAGGCAGAGGCGATCCCCTTGCCTAAACTAGAAATAACGCCTCCTGTAGTAAATATATATTTGGTCATATAATTTAGTCCTTTTATTTATAACATATTTTTTTATTATGTCAATAAGATATGCTGATCATGCGATTATTTCTCATATTTTCGTTTGAGCTCTGATAGGTATGCGACATGCTTCTTCTCCTCGTCTATTAATTCCTGCACTTTCTCTCTGTGATATGGCGTCATATATTTAAGAAGCTCAGCAAAAAATAATTTTGCATCTTTTTCAAAGCCTATACCGTATCGGATTGCTGAGATAGATGACTTGACATTCTTGGAGAATTCTTTTGGAGAGACTTGCTTGTAAAGCATGTCATCCACCATGGCTTTCATATAAGCTTCGAACTCGCCCTGATAGGATTCGACTACCTCTGATTCCTCAACGCTAATCCTGATTTCCGTGAACTTCTTAATATGGGTAACTTCCCAGTCTTTGAGACGAGTGAAAAGGTCTTTCATGTCCTTCTGTTTAAATTTTGTAGCAACCAGCCCATAAAAATCCCGCCTCTTTTTCTCCTTCTCTATTCCCATGTCGATAATTTCAGCTGCATTGAATACATTCGCCATTATAAGCTCCTTTTTAAGTAAAAATTTAAAATCCGAAATGAAAAATTATAATTTAAAATTCAAAATTTATTTTTACCCTTGATAGTTAAAATGCTTGAGCCAAGAATATTTGCTAATTCATTAGTTTCGTTTAGAAGATAATCTAAATGCGGGTTGCTTATTTGTTTTGCGTCCTTTAATAACCCAAGCCAGTATAAACTTTCATTTGCAGACTTAAGAGAGTGGCTTAAAAAATTAGCAAAATCTATTCTTGAGCTGGAAGCTTGAGCTTCAACGATATTTGCCCCTATGGAAGTGGCCGGCCGCCTTAATTGATTCGCAATCACCTGAGCAGACTGGTCTTTTGGAAGAGTATCTAGAAATTCGATTATTTTGATCGAATAGTTATATGCTCTGTCTTTTAATTTAATTTTTAATTTTGAATTTTGGTTTTGCATTTTTAATTTTTCACTTTTAATTTACCTGTCACCGAAGCACGTATCTAAAGACCTCGCAGACTTTATTAATGGGTGGTTCAAAGGAACCTTTCTACATCCTTTGGCCACATCTTTTAACGAAACCTTAAGTAAAGAGCCTCTCCTGACACCCACCATATATCCAAATGACCTATTTTTTATCATATCGACCGCCTTTGTGCCAAGCTGCGTTGCAAGCACTCTATCAAACGGAGTGGGCGTACCACCTCTCTGCAGGTGGCCCATGACAACTGTGCGCGTTTCTATGCCTGTCGCCTTTTCGATCTGATCCCCTAGGATGAAACCAATCCCTCCAAGGCGCACCGGGTCTGGACTTTCTTTGACTATCCGCTGGATTACAACATTTCCGCCTTTCGGCCGAGCGCCTTCGGCAACCACAACAATGCTGAAACGCTTTCCCTTCCTGTGCCTCTCCTTGACTTTTTCCGCTATAATTCTAATATCATATGGAATCTCTGGGATGAGGATTACGTCGCCTCCGCCTGCCATCCCAGAATGAAGGGCTAACCACCCCGCATTGTGGCCCATGACTTCAAGTATCATGACCCTGTGATGTGATTGAGCCGTAGTATGCAGCCTGTCTATGCCTTCCGTTGCGATAAATACGGCAGAATCGAAACCGAAGGTTACCTCTGTTCCGATTATGTCGTTATCGATAGTCTTTGGCACACCGATAATAGGAATACCGCTCTTGAATAATTTGTATGCGATACCCAATGTCCCGTCTCCCCCAATGCATACTAGGCAGCCCAGGTCAAGCCGTTTAATATTTTGTATAACAATCTTTGATAGGTCTTTGAATACGAGCTTACCGCTCTCTTTTACAGCATAACTATAAGGGTTGGCCTTCTTGGATGTCCCCAGTATGGTGCCGCCCAGGGTCAGTATGCCGGAAAGCTCCTGATATTCGAGCGATCTATATTTATTATTTATAAGGCCTTCATATCCATCCTCTATACCGATTATTTCGGCGTCCGCCTCCAGAATTATCTTCTTTCCCACTGCCCTTATGACAGCGTTTATCCCAGGACAATCTCCGCCGCCTGTAAGAATCCCAACTCGTTTTTTATCATTCATAATAAATGAACCACGGCTTCTGTTAGCACAACTATGTCTTCAGTGCAGAAAATATGTGAAATGCTTTTGTCAAAAACTATATTCGCACCAGCATCGAACTCTTCATCGGCTCGTGACATTGTAATAAGGAGCGGGACCTCTTCGAATGTATATATAATTATACTGACGTCGCCGATATCGATCTTTTCAATTGGAAAATGTTCTTTTAAGTTTAATAAGGCGTCTGGATTTGCACCATATTTCCGCACTATCTGATCTATGGTCCTCTTTTTAAATGCTGAATAATAACCCAGTCCGCCTTCCAGCTGATTGAAGTTTATCCATTCTCCACTGGGGCATGGCAAATCCTTAAGACGCAATTTCTGAATTAGATAGTGGAGAATGAGTATGGCGAGATGTTCTTGTGCGGGCATATTACAAGATGCGGAAAATATCGTCTGATTATGTGTATCGATATCGTAAAAATCCGATAGGAATTTAACCGAGAAACTTTTCTCTTCAGTTAGATTCCACAGGTCTCCCCACGCCTTTTCCAATGACTGCCCATATTCCACTGCTTACTATTTTACACTTTTTATTGGATAAATCAATAATTTAGATTATAATTACGTTATATGGTTTATGACCGCTTCCAGAGTGAGGCCATTGAACACATAAAGAACGGATACTCTGTAGTCGTATCAGCTCCCACAGGCGCTGGGAAAACTGCCATAGCCGAACACGTGATAGAAAGCTGTTTAGAAAAAAATGAGTCTATAATATATACTGCTCCAATAAAAGCGCTCTCCAACCAAAAATTTCGTGATTTCCAAGGACAATACACCGACCGTATAGGAATATTGACAGGCGATGTGTCTATAAATTCGAACGCCCCTGTCTTAATAATGACAACCGAGATATTTCGCAATAAGGTCCTCGACCAGCCTGAGAGCCTCGATAAATACTCCTGGATTATTTTTGATGAAGTGCATTATATAGATAACGAAGAGAGAGGCACCGTATGGGAGGAGTCTTTAATATTTTTGCCGCAACATATGAATATCCTTTGCCTGTCCGCAACAATACCTAACATAGAACAGCTTGCTAAGTGGCTTGAGACTGTACACAAGAAAGAGATAAGAGTAGTGATAGAAGAAAAACGGCCCGTACCCTTGCATTTCTTCTTTCAATGCCAAAACCAGATTGTGGACAACATCCATAAATTAAACCGTTTCCGGGACCAACATAAGCCGAACAAGACCCATGCTCTGATAAATTATATAAAAGATAAAAATGGCCTCCCCTGCATATATTTTGTTTTCGGACGTAAACGCGCGGAGCATCTTGCCTTTGAACTGTATAATCAGAATTTTTTAAACGAGGACGAGCGCTCGCAAGTTTTATCATTATACGAATCCCTGTGCGAACGTTTTGATCTGAAGAGCGAAAAGCGCGCTGTCGAGATGCTGCCTTTAATCGAGCGAGGAATAGCATTTCATCATGCAGGCATGCTGCCTACGCTAAAGGAGGTCATCGAAAGGCTCTTCACGAGCCGCCTTTTAAAAGTCATATTCACGACAGAGACATTTGCCCTAGGCATAAACATGCCTAGCCGGTCAGTGATATTCGATGAGCTCAAAAAATTTTACGGAAGCTATATACGAACTCTCAAAACGAGAGATTTCTATCAGATGGCCGGCCGGGCCGGAAGGCGCAGTATAGACGACGAGGGATTTGTATACACAAGAATAAATTTACACCGGATAAGATTTGATGAAGTAAAGCGGATAATCTACGGCGATGCGGAAAATGTGAGGAGCCAGTTCAACGCATCATACGCGACAATCCTTAATCTGTATGATAAATATAAGGATGAACTTTTTAAAATATATCCCATGTCCTTTCATTATTTTCAGACAAAACAGCACCACCAAAAAACCGCTGTGAGGCTCATGCAATCAAAGCTCAAGCTTCTGAAAGAGATGGAGCATATAAAGGACGGGACTATAACTCCGAAAGGAGAATTTGCCAAGGCCGTCTATGGTTATGAGCTACTGTTGGCAGAGCTTTACGATGAAGGAGTATTTGAGTGGCTTGATGAAGTCGGATTAGGAATCATGGCCGTTGCTATAGTTTTTGAGCCCAGAAGAAATCAGCGCCTCCCTCCTGGATTCTCAAAAACAACTCAGGAGATAAAATCTGTATGCGAACGCCTTTACGAAAGAATAAGGCATAAAGAGTCCCGGAATGGCGTATACCCGTTAGCGAAGACACCACATTTTAACATGGCAAAAGCCATAGAGGGTTGGGTTCATGGTATGAAATTTGATAAGATCCTGCAATTTACCGATACTGACGAAGGAGAGATAATCCGCTACTTCCGCATGGCCATACAGATTTTAAGAGAGGTAAAAGACGCCCCCATCTCCCCAATCTTAACGGAAAGGATAAATAAAGCGATATCCATTATAAACCGAGATATAATAGATGCGGAAAAACAGCTGCGCGAGGGCTAAATTGACGGATTGAAATACCCAGCGCGAAGGTGTGGAAAACATTTTTTTATCGAGGCAATAACTTCTCTTATTCCGATCAATTTGCCACTGCCAATTCGCACATTCAATTCTTTAAAATACCGCGGCGGATCAAAGTTGAGATTTCGCCATTGGACCATATCCACTCTATACTTTTCGATAAATCTTTTAAATGCGATATGTTCATCACACGAATCTGTAAAGCCGGGCATGATTAAATAATTAATTGACACAAATCCACCTTTATTTTTGGCAATTTTTATAGATTGAAACACGTCCTTAAACGTATATCCGATTGGTTTATGGTATTTCATGTAATAAGCTTCTTGCACACTATTCAGACTTACTCTTACACTATCAAGCCCAGCGTCGAATAATCTGCATACGGCTTCTGGATTACTTCCGTTTGTGTTCATATTTATCGTACCTCGATCGGTGGCTTTACGTATCAGTCGAATGGATTTTTCGATTGTATCGCATGCCAACAGCGGCTCCCCCTCGCATCCCTGACCAAAACTCACTACAGCCTTATTCGCATTGGCAATATGAAAGAGCGCGATCTCGCTCACCTCTTCCGCTGATGGCTTAAATCTTATTCGGCCTTGCGTTCCACGGCAATTTTTATCATATCGATATGAAATACAGCCCAAGCAGGCCGCATTACATAAAGGCGATGTTGGAAGCGGTGCTTCATACCTGCTTAAAAAGAAATTTTGTGCATTAGGGCATCTGTAAACAAGCGCACATTTTTCCAGATGCCTTACAAGCCTATTGTGGATAAATATATCTTTAAATTTTTTTATATTTTTTTTAACCAATGTGATGTCTATAAATCGTGAATCGTGCCGTATGTCATTATCAACCCTGATTGCCGTAACATAAAGTTCATCTTTATATGAGGCGACAGCGCCGTAAGAAAAAAGCGGCAATGCCTTCGGCTTGCCAATTTCCTGATAGGAGGCATTGTAGGTTATCGTAAAGCCTGGAGAGGCGAAGCCTGCAACTGCATAACAACCTTTTAAAACCACAAATTTTTTTGTGCCGTTGTCGTAGCCCACAGGCGCTCTGTGCGGCAGCCTAAAGAGCTGACTATCTTGAGGCAACCTGATAAGCTCTTTGGGACTTATCCGGGAAAAAAAATCGGCCTCCATTCCTGTCGCCTCTAGATATGGGTGGGCAAATATTCTGCCTTTAACATCAGATATGAGGAGCTTCGGCATCTTGCGTCACATCACATGGAGGGTAGATTCGTTTGGCCCATGAGGTACTTATCGATGAAATGTGCGGCCCGTCTTCCTTCTGAAATCGCCCACACTACCAGCGATTGTCCTCTGTGCATATCGCCGGCAGCAAATACTCTATTCACTGAAGTCATATAATTTGAATCCGTCTTGACATTCTCCTTATTATCAAATTCCACGCCCAGTCGATCTAGAAGGCCGGCATGTTCAGGGTGAATAAATCCTACAGCCAATACAATCAGATCGGCATCGATATCAAATTCGCTCTCCGGCACCTCTTGCGTTATAGGACAAGGCCTCGTATCTTTCTTCGAAGAATCGATTCTGACGCAAGCTATTTTGTTTACGCGGCCATTTTTTCCAATGAATTTTTTCGTCAGGATCGACCAATGGCGTTCTCCTCCTTCTTCGTGGCTGGTGGAAGTCTTTAAAATAAGAGGGTGTTTAGGCCACGGAAAATCATCAGTGCGGCATTCGGCTGGTTTAGGCAGCACCTCTATCTGAACAACGCAAGACGCACCCTGTCTATTAGCAGTGCCAACGCAGTCCGCTCCTGTATCGCCACCACCTATAACAACCACACGCCTGCCATTAGCATCTATAAGTTTGGAATCGGGAATCTTTTCACCAACTGCCCTTCGATTCGCTTGAGTCAAATAATCCATGGCGAAATGAATTCCGGCCAGCTCTCTTCCTTCAATCTTCAAATTACGTGGCACGCGGCTGCCGCCTGCAAGACATATGGCGTCAAATTCTTTTTTCAGTTTTGAAACGCTGTAGTCAACACCCACATTTATTCCCGGGACAAATCTAACACCCTCTTTTTTTATAATGCCGATACGTCTATCGATAATATGTTTTTCCAATTTAAAATCCGGTATTCCATAACGTAATATTCCACCTATTCTTTTGTCCTTTTCAAAGACGGTTGCGCTATGTCCTGCTTTATTAAGCTGGTCTGCGGCCGCCAGTCCAGCAGGACCAGAACCTATTACAGCAACTTTCTTTCCAGTCCGTTTCTTTGGCGGATGCGGTTTTATCACTCCTGTGCTATATGCATGTTCGATAATTGCCAGTTCATTTTCCCGTATCGTTACAGGATCATCATTTATGCCCAATACGCACGCATATTCGCATGGTGCTGGGCATATTCTTCCAGTTATTTCCGGCAAGTTATTTGTTGCATAAAGCAATTCGAAGGCCTTATCCCATTGGCCATGAAAGACCAGATCATTCCATTCTGGTATGTAATTGCCAACCGGGCAACCCCAGTGGCAGAACGGTGTCCCGCAATCCATGCAGCGCGAAGCCTGTTCCTCTGAACGCACATCAGGCCGCATTGTCATTACTTCGTGATAATCTTTGATTCGTTCGCATACTGGCCGGCATTGTAAAGGCTCTCTCTTGACCTTTAGAAATCCCCTGATATCACCCATCCGACACCTCAATCAGGTCCAACTTCGCCGCGAGTTTTTTGCTTTCGAGTATGCGCTTATATTCTATCGGCATAACTTTTATAAATTTTT
>JAHFGO010000144.1 GCA_023247385.1 Candidatus Omnitrophota bacterium
TTGGATATAGCGTCATCTGAATATTCCAATATACTGCCTGCAAGGATATCGTCTGTTGTATCTAGAGGCGTGCCGTTATTATCTGCAACAAAGAGCGTCTTCGTATATATCCTGCCGCTTGAGTAGGTGGTATAGGAGGCATCGCTGTCTATCATAGAAACGAGGTTTCCAGAGGCGTCGTATTCATATGTCACGAGCAGGCTGCCGGCTGCACTGTATCCATTTATAAATCTCGGCTGATTCGCATTAAAGTAGTCAGTGAACGTAAGATAGCTTCCGTCAGGATTCGTCTGCTTTATGAGATAACCATGCTCGTCTTCAGTGCCAACATTGGATATAGCGTCATCTGAATATTCCAATATACTGCCTGCAAGGATATCGTCCGATGGGTCCAAAGGCGTGCCGTTGTCGCTGTCGACGAGGAGCGTCTTTGTATATATCCCGGGGCTTGATGTGTAATAATTATAGTTTGCCTCCCTGTCAGTTCTATTTATAATGTTACCATTGGCAGCGTATTCATATGTTGCGATCAAGTTGCCAAGGGTATCATATCTCTCTGCAAATCCCGGCTGGGTCAAAGACAGATACCCGGAGTATTTCGTATAATTCCCGTCAGGATTTGTCCGCGTTATGAGGTAACCATGCTCGTTGTCAGTGCCAATATTGAATATAGCGTCATCTGAATATTCCAGTACGGTCCCATCTGGAAGCGTCTCTGTCCGCACTCTTCCGCTTGGGTCATAATAAGTGCGCGTTGTCCCGTTATCATAATATGTATATTCCTGCGCCTTGCTCCATTCATCTCCCAGATAATTACCATTGACATCCCTTTTAGGCAGCCATTCATATACCTCAGTGAGTCTCATCTTATCATCAAAATTCTGCTCTCTATATATGAGCGACGTGCCCGCATATCTACCTGTGGCCTTCGCCGCCACAATACTACTTCCCGCGCCAAACGTATATCCATATTCATATTCTATGGATACGGGTAGGAAGAAGGTCTTATCACCGCCATCTGTACTAACTTGAGTAAAGCTTGCCACTTCTGTTTGCTTTACGGAGATGAGCTTGCCATCTAGATCATAATGGGAAATCGTGTCAAGGACATTGGTCTGTTCATTGATTGGTATTCCATACGGCGAAGTCGTCGTGGGTACAAAGTGGTTGTATTGCGTTACGCCCTGGCTGGTTACAACTATTGCCGTCTCGCCATATTTATCCTGCACCGTGATAGAGCCGAAGGTCTGTGTCGCGCCGGCGCTCTTTGTCGTTGTAATTAATGTTCTAAATCTCAATCTAACCTCGGGTTGGGTGGGGTCCTTTATCTCCTCATAGTTGTAGAAAACCCATGTGCCTTCAGGCATTCTCGCTAACGATATGCGCAGCTCATTAAAGCCATTCCTTTCGTAATAATAAACGAACGTTTTGCCCCCTTCGATTTGAGCTGTGCGGCTTAGGTCGTATGTGGTGTCGCTGTAGAAATAGTTGACAACGCGGCCTTGGCTATTTGTGACCTTTGTCACTCTCACTTCGTTAAAAGGATCTTTTTCAAAGAGAGTCTCTTCTGTGGCCGTGATAACCCCCGTGAAACCGCTATCATTAAACTGCGCCACATCCACGGTAGACCACGTCTTCTTGAGTATCTCATCCGCATTATATTCATAATATGTCTTGATGTCTCTATAGTCCTTCGTATACTCTATCTGGTCTTCTAAAAATCTATCTCTTCGATACTTTATCAGCGCGCCGTTACCAGCAGTTTCAACGTAGTCTAATTCATCGTTGCCGTCGTAATTATATTGCTGAACCACTCCTTTTCTGTCGGTTACGCGCAGGATCCTCTCCTCTCCATTATCCCCAAAATACTCAATAGCATTAATAAAATCGTCGGGGTCTAAAGCCGAGAAGTTAGAGGGGCCTATTGCGCCTTTGTAAGTTTGCTGTTCAATCAGGCGCGAGTCCGAATTAACAGCAGGCGCAAAGAGGCTGCCTTCATATATGTATATACTGGTAGATATTATCTTACTTCCTTTAAGGTCATAAGTATGTGTATAATAGGTGGCTTCCTCGCCTCTGTCGGGATTCTGACCGCTGAAATATGTTTCATTGACTTTAATAGCGCCTCCTCTCACCTCTCCTGCGGCATCTAATGCGCCAGTTCTATACATAACCCTCTTATAGAGCGGATCGTCGTTATTGACTGCAGAACTTGCTCTCTCGCTGCCGCCATAGTAAAAGACCGCTGTTACGAGAGGATCTTCCTCTGTGTCATAATAGTCTACATAGTCTACAAGTTCGTCGGCCCTCTCTCCCTCGAAGAAGATTTCCTGTGCCTTCCTGGCGGATGCAGGATCGTTTATATAATCCAATCTATAAATGGTCTGTTTTCTGATAGGATCGTCCGGCTCCGCGGCGTCCGCTCTTAGGCCTGTGCTATCTTCTCCATACCAATATATGGCCGTTGTTTTGATTGCAACGCCGGCATCAAGCCCAAATATTTTGTAATTATATGTGTAGTCTGCTATCTCGTCTCCTTTTCCCAAGTGGGTATCGTAGTAGGTCTTCGATTGTAGGAGGCCTGTGATTACGCTCTTATGAGTCTCTGACATGGTAAGCGCATCTTCAGTGTCTGCAAGGTTTGCCCTCGCCATTGACGAGCCATAGAAGAATATGGAGACGTTTCTGATATCCGTGCCATTGGTCTTGAAGTTCTCCGAGTAGTCTGCTATCTCATCGCCTTTTCCGAATCCGGTATAGTAGTAGGTCCTCGATTGTAAGAGGCCTGTGATTACGCTCTTATGAGTCTCTGACATTGTAAGCGCATCTTCAGTGTCTGCAAGGTTTGCCCTCGCCATTGATGCGCCATAGAAGAATATGGAGACGTTACGGACATCTGTGCCATTGGTCTTGAAGTTCTCTGAATAGTCTGCTATCTCATC
>JAHFGO010000021.1 GCA_023247385.1 Candidatus Omnitrophota bacterium
CCTTCCTTCGCGCACTCTATCGCCGCGCAGCCGGTCTGGACAACGAGGCAATTATTTTTGATCAATTCTTTAACCAGCACAACGTGGTGCGCGCCCGAACCCATTTTAGGGTTGTCGCATCCAACTACGCCGGCAACGCCCCTGATACGTCCGTTTATGATATTTTCATTAAGCGGTTTATACGACCCTCTGAACCTGCCGCCCAAATGATAAAATATATTTTCCGCAGTGAATCCGGCAACAAGCTCCATAGATTCCTTCGGTATGTTTACTCTTTTGCGGTCGCGATTCTTGTAATTCTCTATCGCCGTTTTGATAATTTGCTTTGCGGTATCGAGTGCCTTATCCTCGTGAAAGGCTATTGGCTCTACTCCCGGTATAGAAGCCTTGGGCGAAGTGGATATGACCTTCGTATGAAAGTGTTTGGCTGCCTGTGCAATGCCGGGCATAATACATTGAATATCCACCACCATCAGTTCGACAGCCCCTGTCAGTATGGCCAGTTCCTGCTGGAGAGAATTACCGGCCACAGACAGGCCGCGTCTGACTAGCATTTCATTTGCAGTGCAGCATATGCCAGCTACGTTTATACCCTTAGCTCCATTGGATTTTGCCAGATCAAGTAGTTCTTTGTCCTGGCTGGCCGTTATTATAACATCAGCCAGGGTGGGTTCGTGGCCATGTATTATGATGTTCACTTCGTCTTCTTTGAGAACACCCAGATTGGCCCTCCCCCTTATTGGTTGCGGCGAACCGAACAATATATCTGAAAGCTCTGTCGCTATCATAGACCCACCCCATCCATCAGCCAGGGCAACGCGCATTGTCGTCTGGACGAGATTTTTGTACTCCTGATCCATGCCTTCATGCGTCCTTGATAGCGTCTCTACCACTTCTCTGTCTATCCCGCGCGGGGTTATATTCTGCACCTTCCAGATGTCTTGCTGTTTTTTCGGAGCGCGCTTGACAAATACTAACTCGCCTTCCTGCTTCCCGAACTCCTCCAAAACCTTTTGACCCAACTGGATCGCTATCTCGTTATCCTTTTTATTCTCTACGTTTATACCGAATTCAGCCGCAACCACCCTTAATTTGAAGGGGTCGCGGATGGAGTACCCTTGAGTCTGGCCCTTACTAAGCGCTATGAGCGTCATAGCAAGGTCTCTGGCATGATCGGAGTGAGAAGCGCTTCCTGCGGCTGTCGCTCGTGCCATGTCGCGCGCGGCAATTGTATCGGCCGTTGCGCCGCACGTTCCTGTTTTCGGCCCGGTCCCGAAAGGGTCTATCCTGCATGGGCCCATATTACACATGCGGCAGCACAGACCCAGCATACCGAATCCGCATTGAGGTTGCTGCGCCTCATATCTATCCCATACAGTCTCGATCCCGGCCTTCTTGGCAGATTCAAGGACCTTTATATTGGCTTTATCTTGTAACTTTTTTCTGCTCATCTTTCGTCTCCGCTCTTAATAGTTTCTCTTTAATTTCTTTGATTTGTAATAGAGGCCTAACATCTCCTGCCAGGTCCATAATAGAACCACCCTTATCTATATTGTGCATGTCTTCATAATATGACACCATCCCTAACATAGAATCGCTTCCCAGTTTTTCATGCAGCAAATTTTCGTCCTCTTTATCCCTTATTTTATTCCCTAAAAAAAAAGTCTTCATCTTCAAATCTTCGGCCAATCTCTTTACGCGAAAGGCCGTTTCTATGCTAGTAAGCGTTGGCTCGACAATTGCCAGAAGACAATTCATTGATGCCGCAGTCGATCTGCCAAGATGTTCGATGCCGGCTTCCATATCCATTACGATATCCTCATCTTTCTTCAAGACAAGATGCTTCAACAATTCTCTTAAAAATGTGCTCTCAGGGCACACGCATCCTGAACCACCAGCATCTACTGTCCCCATCACAATTAGGCTGACGCCCTTTCTTTTTTTTACAAATTTCTCAGGTATATCATCTATCTTGGGATTCAATTTATAAAACGAACCTTTTGGATCTGCCTTTATCTCCATTCTATCATATATCAGATCCTTCATTTCGACTATGGGCTTGATTTCGCCTGCTCCAGGAAAACCTAACGCCCTTCCTAAATTAGCGTTTGGGTCGGCGTCAACGGCGAGAACCTGCCTCTTCTCTTCTGACAAAAGCCTTATCATCATGCCGGCAAGCGTCGTCTTCCCTGTGCCGCCTTTACCTGCAAATGCTATCTTCATTTTTTAAAGTCCTGTCGCATCTAAAACTAGCGGCACTTTTTTATCCCACCCAATAGGCATTATATGAATCCCCTGACAAATGGGCTTTAACTCTTTTATCAATCGTGCTGCTATCTCTACGGACTTAGCGGATTTATCTTTTGCTTCCTCCATCTCTTTAATAAGGTTATCCGGCACAAACACACCGGCTACATTCTTATTCATGAATCTGGCCATGCCGGCAGATTTCAACAGGACTATGCCGGCAAGAATAACCGTATTAATGTCGTTCTTCTTCACTTCATCCAAAAACTTTCGGAACTGCCCGATATCATAAACAGCCTGTGTCTGGAAGAACTGCGCGCCTGCTTCTACCTTCAATCCCATCTTTATGACCTCTGGCTCTAGCGGGTCTGATCCAGGATTGACAACTGCTCCGATGCAAAATTTAGGTGCGCCTTTTAAGGGATTGCCTTTCATATCCCTGCCTTCTTCTAGCGTGCGCGCAACTTCTATCAACTGGACCGAACCAATATCGAATACCGGCTTCGCTTCGGGATGGTCGCCTAATGTCGGATAATCACCTGTCAAAAGAAGGACATTCTCTATTCCAAGAGCGCTTGCTGACAATAGATCAGATTGCAGTGCCAACCTATTTCTGTCGCGACATGTGAGTTGAAATATAGGCTCTATTCCTCTCTCTTTCAACAAACGAGACACGGCAAGCGATCCTATTCTCATAACCGAGCTTTGCAGATCAGTCACATTTATTGCATCTACCCTGTCTTTCAATAGATCAGCGTTTTCTAAATCTTCTTTAACATCTATGCCCTTTGGCGGACCTATCTCGCTTGTGATGACAAATTTACCGGCCTTTATCTTTTCACAAAATGTCATAAGAACCTCTATCACACCTCCGGGGTGTGTTTAACACACCCCGGAGGTGTACATCAGGTTTTAGCATGCTGCAATTTGAATGCCTCAAGAGTGTTGCGCATCAACATCGTTACTGTCAAAGGCCCGACGCCGCCCGGAACAGGCGTAATGAAGCTCGCTCTCGCCGACGCCTTTTCAAATTCCACATCACCTACAATTTTATCGCCAACTTTATTTATTCCGACGTCTATGACGATTGCTCCCTCCTTCACCCACTCGCCCTGGATAATGCCGGGCCTTCCGACAGCCACAACCAAAATCTCAGCCCGTTTCACATGAGTGGGCAGATACCCCCTCTGTCCTGTGGCTATCTGGCAGACGGTAGTAGTAGCAAACTTATCCAATAGAAGTAGACTCACGGGCTTACCTACTATTTCGCTGTGACCGACTATCACCGCCTCTTTGCCGTATAGGTCCACCCCTGTCGATTTTATCAATTCCATTACCGCCAGCGCTGTGCAAGAGCCTATCCTCATTTTGCCGAACATCACCTGTCCCACATTCTCCGGATGCATCCCTTCCACATCCTTTATTGGGACAATATAGCTATGTATCTCCTTCGAATTTATATGGGCTGGTAGCGGAAGCTGCAATAATATCCCGGTTACGGCTTTATCTTTGTTCAACTTCTCTAGATATGCGATAAGCTCTTTTTCGCTGGTAGCACCTGGAAGACAGTGCTCCTGGAATTCTATGCCTATATCTTTGGCGTTCTTCTTCTGGGATTTTAAATATACGGCTGCTGACGGATTTTCGCCTACCTGGATGGTAGCCAATGTGGGTATGGCTTTTAACCTATTCTTTAAATTCTCTATCTCAGCTTTAATTTCTAGTTTTATCTTTTCCGCTATTGGTTTACCTTCCAAAAGTATCGCCGCCATATTTTTGTCTCCTGAAATTTTGTCAAAAATTTCATCCCGAGCGTCCTTTGTTTACGCGTGGACGCGAGGGACTATTTCGCTATGACGTCTTCGCACTTCTCTAATATCTCCTCTTTTAATCTCAGCATCGCTTCTTCAAGAGGCGACAAGATTTTATGTATCTGGCCAACATAATCCATGTCCTTTATGTATTTGAGATTTATGTAAACATTAAACTTTGCTGAAAAGAAAGCGCCTTCAAGCATTATTGCGGCTATAGCGACGTCTGTAATAAGATTCTCATTTCCGTGTTTAGCAAGAGAATTGCATAATTTTAAGCATTCGCTTGTTATCCTGCACACCCTGAATGGAATCTCCAGCGCATCTTTATATAGACAGTCCAGTTTCGCATAATCCTTTTTAAATTCTTTTACACCTTCAGCCAATTTGGCATAGGCTGTAACGTCTTCGTCTATTAAGTTCTGCAGCTCTTCTCTAAACTTCTCTACCTTCACGAGGATATCTGCGATATTCGCTTCGTTCTTCTTATATCTGACATTACCGACAGTGTAGTTCGCTACCATTTCCATGAGGGCAGTGCCTACAGAAGCACTTAATGCTGACGCGCTGCCGCCGCCTGGGGCCGGCTTCCTTGCGCTTAAATCATCCAGATACGCCTTCATTGGCTTATCGAGATACATATATTAGTCTTCCTTTTGAGTCAATGTCGATTCTCTCTCCTCCCGGATGGGTCGGGAGACTGGGCATGGTCTTCATCTGGCCGGCCAAGGCATACAAAAATCCTGCGCCTATCGAAGCCCTGATATCGCTTACAGGAAAGGTAAAGCCGCCTGGCCTTCCCTTTAGATTTTGGTCATGTGAGATCGACAAATGCGTCTTTGCCATGCAGATAGAAAATTTTCCCCAACCGAACCTTTCGAAAAGCGCTATGTTTTCGTCTACGACCTTTGCATATGTCACATTTTTAGCACCATAGATTTTCTTTGCAATAATTTCTATCTTCTCTTTTATTGATATATCCAATGGATAGAGAAACTTGAATTTCGATCCCTTCTCTGCTGCACGCACCACGGCCTTCGCTAAGGCCGTTCCACCGCGGCCGCCATATCTCCACACCTCACTCACCTGGCAATCTTCAGCCCCACTTTCAATTGCAATTTTTCTTACTAACTCTATTTCTTTATCGGTATCTGTAGCAAATTTATTTATCGCAACTACTACCGGAACCCCGAACATCCTCACATTCTCTATTTGCTTAATAAGATTTCCTGCCCCTTCCTTGATGGCGTCGAGATTCTCTTTTATAAGTCCTGCGTCTAAAGGCTTCCCTGCAACCACATTAAATCTCCCGGAATGCATCTTTAATGCCCTGATGGAGCATACCATGACTGCCGCGTCGGGCTTGAGGCCTGACAGGCGGCATTTTATATCGAAAAATTTCTCTGCGCCAAGATCCGCCCCGAAGCCTGATTCGGTAACAACATAATCAGCGAGCCTTATCGCGATCTTATCCGCGAGTATTGAACTATTGCCATGTGCGATGTTGCCGAATGGACCACTATGAACGAAACAGGGCGTATTCTCGAGGGTCTGCATCAAGTTTGGCTTGATCGCGTCTTTTAATAGCGCTGTCATTGCGCCTGCAACTTTCAAATCTTCACATGTCACTAACCTTTCATCTTTTGTTAAAGCGACTACCACCTTTGATATTCTTTTTCGCAAATCTGCCAGTGAGTCTGTAAGCGCTAAAATCGCCATAAGTTCGCTGGCAGCTGTAATGTCAAACCGCGTCTCGCGCTCTACGCCATTTCGTCCTCCGCCCACAGCGATCCTGATGTCCCTTAAGGCTCTATCGTTTACATCGAGCACCCGTCGCCAGAATATCCTATTTAAATCTATGTTCAATGGATTCTTTCTGAAAAGACTGTTATCCAAGAATGCGGCACATAGGTTGTGTGCTGCGGTAACCGCATGAAAATCACCGGTGAGGTGTAAATTGAACTCTTCCATCGGCACTGCCTGTGAGTATCCGCCGCCTGCAGCTCCGCCTTTTATACCGAAGACCGGCCCTAAGGAAGGCTGCCTTAGGCAACAGGCCGTCTCTTTACCGATCCGATTCAATGCCATCGCAAGGCCTATGGTCGTAACGGTCTTGCCTTCGCCGAGAGGCGTGGGTGTTATGGCGGTAACGTCGATATACTTGCCTTTTTTATTAGAATTTATTTTATATAAAATGCCCAAAGATACTTTGGCCTTATGATCTCCGTACAATTCAAGGTACTTCTTCGGAATGCCGAGGTCCTTTGCAACTGACACAATTGGTTTCAATCTAGCTTTTTGTGCAATCTCTACATCAGTCTTCATACCATCCTCATAATGTAGTTATTAATTATATATAATAGAACTAATATTTTAATATAAAAGTATTGTGGGGTCAATATAATTCCTTATGGATTATGCTATTTAGCCTGAAATTTTTCAGGTCCTGCCGTCACTTCAGGATATTGTTCGCTGCTTACAACATCCCTTGTGAGTCATGCGAAAAATTTCGCTCCCTCCTGGCTATGCATAAAATTTCCTAGTGTGCTGATTCTTTAACAGGTCGGAAACTGTACCGGTGGATTGGTGAGGGACCGTGATTTTTGAGGGCGGTTTTGTGAGATTTTGTAGGATAGCCTTTATGCCTTGCAAAGCCATAGTGCGGATAGATCTCGTCGTATTTCAGCATGAGGTTGTCGCGCGTGACTTTGGCTATTATGGATGCGGCTGCTATTGATAGGCTTTTCGAATCTCCTCCCACGATGCATTTGAGGGGGCACTTGGAAACTATTCTCATATTTCCGTCTACCAGAACATAGTCGGGCGGGATCTTGAGACCAGCAATGGCCTTCTCCATCGCTTTTTTAGTTGCTTTATGTATATTTATTTTGTCTATCGTCTTCTCGTCGACTATGCCTACTCCGACGATAGCTTTTCTCATTATCTCTTTGTAGGCCTTTTCTCTCAATTTTTTCGATAGTTTCTTGGAGTCGTTTATATATTCTTTGAAACGCACATCTTTTAATATTGCGGCTCCCGCCACAACCGGCCCCGCCAATGGCCCGCGGCCAGCCTCATCAACTCCAGCGATTAACTTAAATCCTAACCTATTTAGCTTCCTCTCGTAGAAGAGTAGCCGCGCCCTCAGCATGTTCTATTCTTTCTTCGACTCTCGTCTCTTTCCCGATTTTCTTTTTCAGATAGTACAGCTTGGCTCTCCTCACATCACCTTTCTTGACAACTTTTATCTTATCTACAGATGGCGAATGCAGAGGAAAGACCATTTCTACGCCTTCCCCGTATGATATCTTTCGTACGGTGAAGGTCTCGCGCAAGCCTGAACCTGCCTTTGCGATCACCACGCCTTCGAATGTCTGAAGGCGGGATTTTCCCTCTTCAACTATCTTCATCTGCACATCCACAGTATCACCGACGTTGAATTGAGGTATATCTTTTTTCATATATTTTGATTCGACAAAATTCACATATTTATCCATTTTTTGTCTCCTTAATTAAATCAGGCCTACGTTCATGCGTCCTCTGAACAGCCTCTTTTTTCCGCCACTGTTTTATTCTTTCGTGATCACCGCTTAATAACACTTGCGGCACCTCCATTCCCATAAAGTCAGCTGGTCTGGTATATTGTGGATATTCCAATAAATCGCTTTCAAAAGATTCCAAGCGCAAGGACTCATCATCCCCCAAAACTCCCGGAATGAGCCTCGTGACGGAATCTATCAATGCGAGCGCCGGTATCTCTCCGCACGTCAATATATAATCGCCTATAGAGATCTCTTCGTCAATAAAATTCCTTATCCTTTCATCAACCC
The DNA here is from genome assembly GCA_023247385.1 of Candidatus Omnitrophota bacterium. GTDB lineage: Bacteria > Omnitrophota > Gorgyraeia > 2-01-FULL-45-10 > 2-01-FULL-45-10 > JAHFGO01. The sequence continues at coordinate 7,889 of JAHFGO010000021.1, forward strand.
CTTCGTAGTGCCCGCAGATCAAGACGAGCCGCTTCTCTTCCGCCAATCTTTTTACTATCTTCTGATCCAGCCTTTTGCCCTGTGGAGTAAGCAGTATAACTTTTGTCCTTTTTCTGGTTACTGGTTTCTGGTTACTGGTTACTTTCTTGTTAAGAATCGTCGTCAAGGCTAAATACACCGGCTCGATCTTCATCACCATTCCCGGCCCGCCGCCGAACGGCTTGTCATCAGCCGAATGATGAGAGTCGAACGTCCAGTCTCTTAAATTATGAATTTTCATCCTGAGCAAACCTTTATTTTGAGCACGCTTCAAGATCGACTCATCCAAGATCTTCTCAAACATTTTTGGAAAGAGCGTTAATACATCTATAGTCATTAGCATCTATGGTTAAGTTGTTAGCCGGCTTCTTTACCTTTACCTAAGTTTTTATCCCCTGTTTCTTAAAAAGTGTCTTCACTATTGCAGAAGGAACGGCGCCTACACCGAGCCAATACTCTGCGCGTTCTTTTTTCACTTTAACAGTCGAAGGATTTGTCTTTGGATCATAAAATCCAAGAATCTCCAAAGGCCTGCTATCCCGTGCCCTGTGCTTATCCGCAACAACTATACGGTGAACTGGTTTTTTTATGGCTCCCATACGTTTGAGTCTAATTACTGCCGGCATATCTTCCTCCTAGTTATAGTTTACTTTAATTTAAAAATTAAAACTAAAAATTCAAAAATGAAATTTAAAATTAAAAATTTTGAACTTTGAATTTCAATTTTGCATTTTGATTTTAAACTCTAAATTTACTTCTCTTTCTCTCTCCAAACCTTCCCTCCCAACTTCGTCAGTTTCTCTTCTAATTTTTCATAACCTCTATCTAGATGATATATCCTGTGAACATCGGTCCTGCCCTTTGCTGCCAGACCTGCCAGAACAAGCGCCGCAGAGGCTCGTAAGTCCGATGCCATTACAGGCGCACCACTTAACGCTTTGACGCCCTTCACTATCGCACTGGCGCCTTCCAGTTGTATATCAGCGCCCATTCTGTTAAGCTCGCTTATATGTATAAACCTCTCAGGATATATTTTTTCGGTTATAATGCTTATTCCATCGGTCACTGTCATGAGGCTCATTACTTGAGCCTGCAGATCGGTTGGAAAACCCGGATAAGGAAGTGCCGTCACATCAAGGGGCTTCAGCTTCTTGACGTATCTTACCCTGAAACCGTTGGGGACCTTCGTTATGCTCAGCCCTGCCTCTGTGAGTCTATCGATTACTGCTACAAGATGCTCCGGTTTCGCGTTCTTCAAAGTTATGTCGCCTTTGGTTATGGCGGAGGCTATTGTATATGTACCCGCTTCGATCCTGTCCGGAATGACAGCATGTTCCGCACCATGCAGTCTCGTTACGCCCTCGATAATTATTCTGTGTGTAGTGTGGTCTTTTATCTTTGCTCCCATCTTCATTAAAAACGTTGCAAGGTCCACTACTTCCGGTTCGCATGCTGCATTTTCTATTACTGTGACACCTTTGACAAGCGTCGCGGCCATCATGGTGTTCGCTGTTGCGAGGACGCTCGAACCGAAATGTCCCCCTAAATATACATTGCCTCCACGCAGATTTTTCCCGTCTGCAATTATATATCCCTTCTCAACTTTTATCTTCGCGCCAAGCGACTTAAGCCCTTTTAGATGAAGATCTATTGGCCGCGCTCCTATGACGCATCCACCGGGAAATGATACTTCGGCATACCTTTGTTTTGCAAGAAGAGGACCGAGCACGCATATCGATGCACGCATGGTGCTGACGAGCTCATACGGCGCCATATGCTTCTTATATCCTTTTGGCTCTATGGTTATCGTGCCACCATCTTGATGAACCTTGACATCCAGATTTTTAAATATCTTGAGCATCGTCGCTATATCTTTTAAAGATGGGACGTTTCTAATAACGGATTTTTCATCTGAGAGCAGAGCTGCGGCCAGTATCGGCAGACATGCATTCTTTGCACCGCTTATCGTGACTGTGCCTTCTAATCTTCTGGACCCTTCTATCACTAATTTATCCATTGTGCGACAAAGGCCCTATCTATTCCGTTATGATCCTTTTTTATATCCAAAAGTTTTAGAGTGTCTTCCGCTTCTATAATTTGCGAGACGGCTTTCGCTTGTCCGAAGCCTATTTCCATGACCAGATATCCGCCGTTTCTCAAATATTTGGACGCGCTCGGTATTATCCTTCTATAAAAATCCAGTCCGTCATCTCCGGCATCTAATGCGAGACGCGGTTCCTTTAATACCTCTTTCTGCAAACTTTCGAATTCGTATCTTGCTATATATGGAGGATTGGATACTATTATATCAAACTGGCCATACAATTCTTCAAAAAGATCGCTCCTTATGAATTCGATCCTATCAGAAATACCGTTTCGGCCCGCGTTAATATTAGCAATATTCAACGCTTTATACGATATATCAGAAGCGACTATTTTACAATCAAGAACGGCTTTTGTCAAAGCTATTGCAATACATCCTGATCCGGTGCAAAGATCTAAAATCCTTGCTACTTGCCCCTTGCTGCTTGCTACTGAAATTACAGCCTCCACGAGCAATTCTGTCTCAGGCCTAGGAATGAGCACATCCTCATTGACGATGAAATCCAGTCCGAAAAATCTTGTTTTCCCCATTATGTATTGAATTGGGGTAAATGGTTCGATTGCTCTCATGCTGCAACCTTCAGTTTTAATTTCTTTTCTTCTTCCTTTAATACCTTTATTATTTCATCGAGTTCGCCTTCCAATATATTTTCCAAGTTGTGAACTGTGAGGCCTATTCTGTGATCGGTAACTCGCCTGTCCGGAAAATTATACGTCCGTATCTTTTCTGAGCGGTCTCCTGTGCCGACCTGAGCGCGCCGTTCTTGCGATATCTTCCTGTTCTGCTCTTTTTGTTTCATATCAAAAAGCCTCGCCCTCAACACCCTTAGAGCCTTCGCTTTATTCTTGAGCTGTGACCTTTCATCCTGACACGTCACCACCATTCCGGTTGGAAGATGCGTTATGCGCACAGCGGAATCCGTTCTATTTACACCCTGTCCACCTTTGCCGCCTGCCCTGAACACATCTATCCTCAAATCCTCTGGCCTGGTTTCGACCTCTACATCTTCTGCCTCAGGCAGCACTGCAACAGTAGCGACCGATGTGTGGATCCTGCCGCTTGCCTCTGTTTCTGGGACACGCTGTACTCTGTGAGTGCCGCTTTCAAATTTAAGTCGGCTGTAAACGCCTTGGCCGGAAATCGAAAATATAACTTCTTTGTACCCGCCCTTTTCCGTAGTGCTCGAATCTATAAGCTCTACTTTCCACCCTTTGTTAGCGGCATATTTTGAGTACATGCGAAGTAGGTCTGCGGCAAAAAGGCTGGCCTCTAATCCTCCAGTGCCAGCCCTTATCTCCATGATGATATTCCGCTCGTCGCCGGACTCTTTCTCTAATAACAGCTCTTCAAGCCGCGCGGCCTTATCTTTAAGCACATTCTCAAGCCGATGCTTCTCTTCCTCTGCCAGAAATAGAAACTCCTTATCAGGATGCTTCTCTTTGAGGACCTTCTCGAGGTCCTTGATATCTTTCGAGACCTTGACATAGTCATTATATTCATTAACTATTGGAGCAAGGTTGGAAAGCTCTCTTGCGTAACTTTGGTACTCCGCAGTATTGGCTATAACCTTCGGATCGGCCAATAGCTCGTGCAGCTTTTCGTGGCGTTTCCTTTTCTCTTCTATTATTTTATCAAGCATAGCTTTATTTTGTATCTTCCGCCTTAGGCTCTTCTTTTGGACTTGCCTCTTCTGGGGCGCTTTCCTTGGGTTGCCTAACCTTGCCTGCGTATCTCTTGGCGAACCTCTCCACCCTCCCCGCAGCATCCATTAATTTTTGTTTGCCTGTAAAGAAGGGATGGCATTTGGAACATACATCGACGTGGATATTCTGCTTTGTTGAGCGTGTATGTATCACCTCGCCGCATACGCATGCGATCGTCGTCTCTTTGTATTCTGGATGTATCTTGTCTTTCATTTTTCCCCTCGCTTTCTGTATGGAAAAATGTCCCGAGCCGCTGTAATATTACTCATGCGGCGAGGGACTTTTCATTTTCATTGATTCATGCTCATCAAAAATTCCGCATTCGTCTTCGTCTTCGACAGCTTCTCCACCAATAACTGCATCGCTTCATCGCTATTTAGTTCATTCAATGCCTTCCTCATAAGCCATATTCGTTTCAGTTCGTCCTCGTGAACCAAAAGCTCTTCCTTTCTGGTGTTAGAACGCTTTATATCTATCGCAGGATATATCCTCTTCTGGAACAAATTTCTGTCCAGTTGCAGCTCCATATTGCCGGTGCCTTTGAACTCTTCAAATATGACTTCGTCCATCCTGGAACCTGTATCGATTAATGCAGTCGCTATTATCGTGAGACTTCCGCCCTCCTCAATATTTCGTGCTGCCCCTAAAAATCTCTTCGGTTTCTGCAGCGCATTAGAATCCACGCCCCCTGAGAGTATCTTGCCCGAATGCGGCACACACGCATTATAAGCCCGCGCCAGGCGCGTAATGGAATCGAGAAGTATCACAACATCTTTCTTTGATTCCACAAGCCGCTTTGCCTTTTCCAGAACAATCTCTGCAACCTGTATGTGGCGCTCTGCGGGTTCATCAAAAGTTGAACTTATGACCTCGCCTTTCACCGAGCGCTGCATATCGGTCACTTCTTCAGGCCTCTCATCTATCAAGAGGACTATTAACACCGCATCGGGATAATTCGTGGTTATTGAGTTTGCAAATTTCTGTAAAAGCACCGTTTTCCCGCTATAAGGCGGAGCCACTATCATGCCGCGCTGGCCTTTCCCCACAGGCGTAAGGAGATCCATTATCCTCATGGATGCTTCTTCTGCCTTAGTCTCTAATATAAATCTTTCGTTCGGATATAGAGGCGTGAGGTTGTCAAAGAGCGTCTTGTCTTTTGTGTCCTCTGGATTTCCGAAATTGACTGCCTCAACCTTTAGAAGCGCGAAATATCTTTCTCCTTCTTTGGGCGGCCTTATCTGTCCGCTCACAGTATCTCCTGTCCTTAAATTGAACTTTCTTATCTGCGATGGCGAGACATATATGTCATCAGGACCGGGCAGATAGTTGTAGTCAGGGCTTCTTAAAAATCCGAATCCGTCCGGCAGTATCTCCAGAACACCCTCACCAAAGATTAACCCCTCCTTTTCGGTCTTCGCCTGCAGGATCTTGAATATGAGGTCTTGTTTTTTCAGGCCGCTTATGCCGTTGACGTTCAACTCCTTCGCTAATTTTGTCAGCTCAGCTATGCTCATGCCCTTAAGTTCAGCTATCTCCATAAATTTTCCTCCATATTTTTTTTACCTGCTTTTTCGTATCGGATTTCGCACCATCATTATCTATGACGAAATCCGCCATCTTTGCCTTCCTTCCGATCGAAATCTGATGCCTGCTCCGTCTAATAACATCTTGTCTAGTTATATGAAATTTTTTCATACATCTCTTTATCTGATTTTTCCATGAAGCTTTGACCACTATCAGATAATCAACCATGCTCATTAGGTTTACCTCGATAAGCAGTGGCGCATCTATAATTACAATATCTTCTCTGGCATCCATTATGCCGCGCTTTATTGCTTTAATGACCTCTGGATGCACAATCCTGTTGAGTTTCACTAAATTTTCTTTTCTGGCGAAAACTATGTCGGCAAGTTTTCTTCTCTCGATAATGCCGTTTTTATTTAATATGCCTCTGCCGAATGTGCCAATTATTCTTCTGTATGCACGCCGACCTTTTTTAATTACATCATGCGCTTCTTTATCGGCATCCAAAACTTTTCCACCGAGAGACTTAAAGATAGATGCAACGAAGGTCTTGCCTGTTCCGAAACTGCCTGTGAGTCCGATCACTTTCATTATTGTTGAATGATCTTAGTGTAAAGTTTTACGTATTCTTTCGCTGATGCCTCCCATGAAAAATCCAGAGCCATCACTTTTTTTACCAATTCCATCCATACATCCCTATTTTTATATACAGACAATGCATTTTTTATTTCAGAGAAAAACCGTTCCGCCCTGTATTCTTCAAATGTAAAACCGTTTCCAGTTCCGGTCTTCGGATCGAATTCACTAACGCTATCCTTCAAACCGCCAGTTTGTCTGGCTACAGGAATTGTGCCATATTTGAAACTTATCATCTGTCCCAGGCCGCATGGTTCATACCTAGATGGTATGAGGAAGATGTCGCTTGACGCATATATCTTCTGTGCGAGCGTTGCATCAAACTTCAAATTTATAGAGGCGTTCTTCTGATGGGCCTTGGCCACTTTCTCGAGCAGGAGATGATATTTATTTTCACCGGTGCCCAATAGAATAAACTGCAGTTTCAAATTCAAAAGGTCGTCTATTATCTTCACCAATAGATCCAGCCCCTTTTGGTCTGCCAGGCGCGAGATAATCCCTACCAGAGGAATTTCGCGATCTATCTTAAAGCCCGCTTGTCTCTGCAATGCTTCTTTGTTCACATATTTATCGTCTATATTTGCCAAGGAGTATCTTTTAAAAATCTTGGAATCTTTTTCGGGATTCCACAAATTATAATCTATTCCATTCAAAATTCCGTACAGCACATCTTCCCTTGTCTTTAGGGCCCCCTCGAGTCCGCAGCCGAATTCTTCTGAGAGTATCTCCTTGGCATATGTCGGACTAACTGTGCTTATCGCATCCGAATATACAAGAGCAGCCTTCATCAGGTTCACTTTATCATAAAATTCGAAATAGTTAATATTGAATAACGCCCGATCAAGACCAATTTTAGGAAATTCTTCTTTGCTAAAAACGCCTTGATATGCCATGTTATGGATCGTAAATAAAACCCTTGTTTTCGAGAAGAATCGATCATATTTATAAAGCGTATTGAGATATACTGGAACGAGTGCGCTCTGCCAATCATTGCAATGAATTATATCGGGGCTGAAATCCTCTTCTTTGCAGCGCGCCAATACCTCCTTAGAAAAGAAGGCGAACCTCTCGAGGTTATCGTGATAATCGCCGAATTTATCGCCATATAATTCTTTCCTATTAAAGTAAGCATCATTAACTACAAAATAGACCTTTATGCCTCCACCTATTACCGTCTCATCGCCCTTTATTTTTACGCAAATATACTTAGGCATTATGACTCTCACATCAACTCCGAGTTTTTCGAAAGCAAGGGGAAGGCTGCCTGCTACATCTGCCAGCCCGCCGGTCTTAGCAAACGGCGCCACTTCACTCGAAGCAAGTAACACCTTTAATCTATTCATCACACCTCCAAATTTTACGAAGTAAAATTTGTCCCGAGTCCCTCGTCCCGAGCGACTTTAGCGATATAGCAGTCGCGAGGAACTCGGGACGAGGGACCTTAATTTTTATATGGCTCTATATCCAGCCAATTCTTGCCGATTTCCACGTGTGCCTCAACGGGCACCTTCAATTTTATGACGTTTTCCATCCCTTCTTTTATTATTTTATAGACTTCGTCGAGCTCCATCTTGGGAACTTCGAATACCAACTCATCGTGCACCTGTAATATCATCTTCGAATTTAAATTATTTTTTTCTATATTTTTCTCAATTTCTATCATGGCGACTTTTATAATGTCTGCTGCAGATCCCTGAATAGGAGTATTTACGGCTGTCCGCTCTGCGAATTGCCTCATGCGCATATCCTTACTATTTATCTCGGGGATATAACGCCGCCTTCCTAAAAGCGTTGTCACGAAACCTTTTTCTCTCGCATCCGCTATAAGGCTTTCAAGATATTCCTTAACATCAGGATACCTTTCGAAATATGAATCGATGAAGTCCTTTGCCTTGTCGACATCTATACCCAAACTCTGGGACAGGCCGTATGGACTCATTCCATAAATTATTCCGAAATTAACTGTCTTTGCCATATTACGCATCTCGTTAGTTACGCCGTCTTCATCCATTCCAAAGACAAGGCTTGCGGTAAAGGCATGTATGTCTCGGCCGTCTTTGAATGCCCTGATAAGACGTTTGTCTCCGGATAAATGCGCAAGGATCCTGAGCTCGATCTGAGAATAATCGGCTGACAAAAGAACATTTTTATCAGACTTTGGTATGAATGCCCTCCTTATCTTCCTCCCCTCCTCAGTTTTTATCGGGATATTCTGTAAGTTAGGCTCGCTTGAGGATAGCCTTCCTGTAGCTGTGACCGTCTGATTAAACGAGGTGTGAACCCTTTCTGTTTTCGGATTTATCAGATTCGGCAGTGAATCGATATAGGTAGATTTTAATTTTGAAAGCTCTCTGTATTCCAACAGCGTTTGCGGCAATTCGTGTTTTGCGGCCAATTTTATCAGGACATCTTCATCTGTTGAAATTCCGGTTTTCGTCTTCTTTATCACCGGAAGCTTCAGCTTCTCAAAGAGGATCTTGGAGAGCTGCTTCGGCGAATTTATATTGAACTCCTCACCCGCTGCATCATAAATCTTCTTTGTAAGTGCTCCCAGCCTTCTCTCCATCTCAGCCGATAGCTTGGCGAGGCAATCCTTATCTATCGCTACCCCATTTATCTCCATGACAGCCAATACCTCAACTAACGGCATTTCTACATCATAGAAAAGTTCATCAAGATCCTTGCCTGAAATCTCCTTTTCCAGTATCTTCTTTAGCCTTAAGGTCACGTCGCTATCCTCGCAACAGTATGCGCATACGCGCTCAACATCTACTTTATCCATAGTTATGGCGTGCTTGCCTTTCCCGATCAGTTCCTCTATCGGGGTAGTGATCCTATGATTTAAATACTCTATGGAGATATCCTCAAGATTGTGGTTGAGCTTGGATGGATTCAAAAGATATGACGCCACCATCGTATCGAAATTAATCCCCTTCAGCCTCATCCCATAGTTCGCCAAAACTACATATTCATATTTTATATTCTGACCTATCTTCTTTATTTTATCATCTTCAAATATGGGCTCCAATTCTTTGAGCACATCCTGCGCATCAAAATATTTATTCACCGGAACATAATAAGCCTTGCCCTCTTTCCAGGAGAATGAAACACCAACAAGCTTAGCCAGCATCGGATCCTCGCTTGTGGTTTCAAAATCGAACGCGAACCCTTTTAAGCCTTTAAGCTCATCTACCAATTTCTTAAATTTCTTCTCATCGCTTATAAGCTCATAGGTTGAATCAAGCGTTCCCTTGGGAGTTAGGTCTTTTAATAGCGATTTGAATTCGAGCTCCTTAAATAATTCTAACAGCCTCTCCTGATTCGGTTCTTTTAATTCTAACTCTTTGAAGTCTATCTTTATCGGAACATCCGTGTCGAGGACAGCGAGCTCTCTACTTAAAAGGGCCATCTTCTCATTATCCTTTATCATCTTTTTTCTGGACTCGCTCTTCACTTTATCGATATTTTTTAGCAAGTTATCGAGGCTACCAAATTCTCCTATTAATTCTGTAGCGGTCTTCTCTCCTATTCCCCGCACACCCGGTATATTGTCTGTTGCATCCCCCATCAGCGCCATAAGATCAGTTATCTTGTCAGGCCCGATTCCAAATGCTTCCTTCACTTTATGCGCATCATAAATGAGGCCTTCTTTATGAGTGCTGTAGATCCGTATATGGGAATCGACGAGCTGAAGTGCATCCTTATCACCTGTCACAATAAATGTCTCAATATCTTTTTCCTCTGCCTTCTTCGCAATTGTTGCAAGTACATCATCGGCTTCATATCCTGCAATTCCATATATTGGAATGTTATATGCATCCACTATTTCCTTGATGATTGGCATCTGGCCTACGAGATCTTCCGGCATAGGTTTTCTATGAGCCTTGTATTCTTCAAACTTTTTATGCCTGAATGTAGGGCCTTTTAGATCAAATGCGACCGCAACCATATCAGGAGAATTCTCTTTTATGATTTTGTTAAGCATGGTTACAAAACCATATATCGCATTCGTGGGCTGGCCCTTGGAATTTGAAAGATTTCTGATGGCATAGTATGCCCTGTAGCAAAACGAATTCCCGTCAATAAGAAAGAGTTTCTTTTTAGACATTACATGGCAAGCCTTACGATAGGTCTATCATAAAGAAGGATACCTGCGATATTTTCTAAGATTTATAGGGAATTAACATGTAATAGAAATTGATTTTGTTAAAATTTAGAGAGGAAATTCGATATGTGATTTGGCTTTATTATACAAGTTTATAATGGATTGTCAAGAAAAATTTTATATAAGTCACTCGAGATTTCTCAAGCTAAATATTTAAATATTTTATATCTTAACACAAATTAAAATTGCCATCTCCGTCGGAGAAACCGCATTTCTTGCTAACACAGACCTCCCGAACAAAAACCTATTGCCATCTTGAATTTTTTATGATATATTATATTATAGTAGGGAGGCAAAATGGAAGAGCGAAGAAGGTTCCCTCGTTACGAATGTGCATTCGAGGTGAAGTATTCCACTCGAGGCAATGCTACAGTTGAATCTCATACAATTTCTAAAAACGTTTCAAGAGGAGGCATCCGTTTGCCCGTATCCAGAATTATCAGGACAGGCGATCTCCTTAATCTGGACATTGATACCAATGATAAAAAACTTCGTGTCTCGGCAATCGGAAAAGTCAGGTGGACAAATTCAATCGGACGGCCTGCGCCACTGGAATTTGATGCTGGAGTGGAATTCACTAAAATCGACACTCGAGATGCAGAGAAGCTAGTCGAGACGGTCTACTAAAACGCATTAATTGTGTTCACGGATCCTGGCGGATAAATAATTGCCGGTGAGATCGTCTATAGCTGAAGTCAATTCCTGTAAGCGCAATTCTTTTTCAAACCTCGTCTTCAAATCCTTTGGTGGCTGCATCGCTAGTTCGAACTGAACTCTTTTACGTTCATAATAGGCTCGCCTCAAATCGTCAAGTATGTCATTTCTAAGTTGTGTAGTTAATCTTGAGCGAACATCTATATTGGTCTGATCATCGCTCCAGATGAGATCGCCCAGCTCCCATGATACAGATATATCAAAACCCTTATTGATGTCATCCGGCCCTACTATAATGTAATCTTTTGTCGCACTTGTATATATCTCGGAATTTGTCGAGCGCTTTGAATCAAGACCAAAAGATACTTTTGGCAACAATGCACGTACTTTAGCCTCTCTTCTCCAGTTTTTTATCTTATCTGGATCAACCTCGGCAAATTTCATTGCGGCTTGCTGCAATTGTATTAAAGTGGGTTCTTTATTAAATATGATTTTAAGCGTCTTCAGGTTTCTTTCAATGTCCGTATATTGATCTATCATATATTTTCCGCTTTCCAATTTATAGAGTCCCTTGTCAGTTAAGGCCCACAAGAAGTTTGTCTCTTCATCAAGTATTATCTTTGATATATTAACATTCTTATCTATTCCTTTATATAATTCAAACCATTTCGCTTTATCCTTAACATATTCAAATGTGCCTTTTGTAGTAGCACTGTAGATCCTGTCGTTCTTTTTAGCGAGGGCAATGTAATTAATCATTCCGACTAAACCATCTTTTGAAAAGGCCTTCCAGTTTTTGCCATTATCATCGGAATATAATATATTTTTATCGGTGCCTATATATACCATCGAATCTTTTAATGCTATACAATTTATCGTCCGACTGGAATCTTCTTCAATCTCAACAGAATCCGACATCTCACCATCACTACTTTTCTCTATCCTGCTACGAACGTATCTCCTCTCCCAGCCAGAAGATATATCTTTTTTAAAATACAGCCCCTCATCTCCGCCGGCGTAAATAGAATCTTTGTTGAGCGCAATGCATCTCACACTTCTATTTTTGAGACTGCCGCTGATCTCCTGCCACCTCTCTCCTGAATCCTCACTCATAAATATGCCTTTTTCGGTTCCTATTAAAACTTTTTTTGGATTATATTTTGATATTTCCATGGAAAGGATGCTATTTTTCTCTGGGATTATCGTCTTGAAGACATTCTTCCAGCTTTTACCATGGTCATGGGATCTAAATAATCCCCGTTTTGTGCCAACCAGTATATTCCGTAACCCTCCTCCAAGACAAGTTATCTCATTCTCCCCTGCCGGGAGCGCAAATATCGATTCCCACCTATCTCTGACATCCTTAGCGCAGTAGATCTCGCGCTTGGTGGCAAGGTATAAGCTGTCTCCATCGATAATCATTGCCCTTGTATCGATGTTTCGTATATTGCCATCTTTCCCAACCCAAATCTCTTGCGTATAGGATAACTTGGCGCTTACTAATAACGCCGTCATCACGATTGCTAATATAATATTTTTCATGGCGCCTCCTTTCATTCTGAAAAAGATTATCACATATTTTAACTTTTGTCAACAAAAATTTGATTTTTTACAAAAACACACCTCCGGGGTGTGTTTTATGCTCCTATATATAAAGACGTAAAAAAGTAGAAAATTATTGCAAAAATTTTAAAATATTTTTAATTGAAATGAAATCGGACGATTAGAATGCCAAACACACCCCCGGGGTGTGTTTTTATGGTTTGATTAGGTGGTTTCTTCTATTGGCAGGACAAAGGCTTTGATGCCTTCTTTACCGAGGATTTTGCGTAAGTTCTTTATATCTAAGATTAGTTTTTTCGCTTCCGTTTCTCCACAAGAAACGTATAGGATATTATTTCTGCCAGGCCATATATCATTACCCAGATGCGTGCCGGAAGTTGTGCCGCTGCCATAAACTTCTGTAATTTTTGTATAATTTTTTGAAGCGCCCTGCCCTAGCACTTCCATCACTTCGGCATCTATGGCTTCATTATATACTATCATCACCATCTTATTCATTTCTTCTCTCCCCTCGTCTTCTTGATTCTCGATTCGACCACAGCGTAGAACGTAGGCACAAATAACATCGTGATCAAAGTCGAAATCGTAAGCCCTCCAATCATTGCGATGCCCAGAGGCTGCCAAGTCTCAGAGCCCTCGCCTCTTGAGAGAGCCAAAGGTAATAGCCCTGCCAGCGTCGTAATAGTCGTCATGAGCACAGGTCGTAGCCTATCTTTACCACCTAAAGTTACTGCCTCAAGCATAGAATATCCGCGTGCTCGAAGTATATTAATATAGCTTATCAAAACTATCGCATTATTGACGACTATGCCCATAAGCATGACGATTCCTAAGAATGTTATTGTGCTCAATGTGGTTCCAG